>JAAXIA010000056.1 GCA_012270595.1 Rhodanobacteraceae bacterium
AGTGCGCCCTGGTGACACTCTTGGCGACATCGCCTATCGCTATCACTGCTCCAGTGTATCCAGAATTACGGCGCTAAATGGCATCCAGCACCATTTGATTCGTGTCGGCCAGGTACTCAAGCTGCCTGGTTGCCATGAGTGAGGGAACTTCTTCCAGGAAGCTTGATTTTTGCGATTTTTATCCGACGGCCTCGCTCCTTAATAGACGCTGAGGGTTGTTTCGCACCGGATAGGGCGCGTTCACGAAAGCTATGGCACTGAAGGCGCGATGGTGTGCCCCAGTCGCTGACCTACGCGAACGACCTGCCCGCAGGTCAGTGCGTCGATCTGCGTCATCTCCCCAGGTAGCAGTAGGATTACGGTCGAGCCCATATGAAAGCGTGCCAGTTCGGCGAAGCGCCCCAAACGTACGGTTGAGCTGGTCATTGGTGTACGTCGAATTGAGGAGGCATAGGGCGGGATTACCAGACCATCCCACACCGTAGATACCGAGGAAACCAGGAGCGCGCCTACCATGACTATCGCGAATGGCCCGTGCACACCCTGGAAATGGCAGATCAGGCGTTCATTGCGTGCGAACAGCCGAGGAATGGTTTCTACCGCAAATGGGGCAACGCTAAACAGGCGTCCAGGGACGTGTACGGTTTCCTTCAGTTCACCGGGCAGGGGCATGTGGACGCGATGATAATCGCGCGGTGATAGATAAAGGGTGGCGAAGTAGCCATCGCGGTAGAGTTCGGCGTGCGTCTCATCACCAAGCAGCTCTGCGGTGGTATAGCTTTTTCCCTTGGCCTGGAAGATGCGTTCATTGTTGATACGCCCACTTTGGCTCACGCGCCCATCGACAGGAGAAAGCACGCAGGTTGGGTCAGGGTCGGCCAGACGTGCGCCGGGTTTCAGCGCGCGGGTAAAAAAAGCATTGAAGTGTGCGTAGCTGTATGGATTGCTTTGTGTGGCTTCGGCCATGTTGACACGGTAGTGGCGCACAATGCGACCGATCAGCCAGTTCTTCCAGGGTGCGAAAGTCCAGCGGGTGGCATAGTAGACCAGCCGTGATACGAAGCGGTGTGGAAGTGCGTATTGGAGTAGTAGCCTGAATCTCATGCGGGCATTGTAGCGAGAGATTTTCCCTTTGCTTATAGCTGCCTGTTAGTGTCCGTTATACTTGACTGCCGCTCAAGTCTTACAGGTTGTTGCCGTGACTGCTGAACTTGTCAGTCTTATCGATTTTATCCGCTATGGTGCCAGCCGCTTTTCTGCAGCGAATCTGAGCTTTGGCCACAGCCATGATAACCCCATTGATGAGGCCAGCCACCTCGTTCTTTCTGGTGTGCACCTGCCACCTGACATCCCGCCAGCCTATGGCGCGAGTCGGCTTACTGCCGAGGAGCGTGAAAAGGTGCTGACATTGATTGAGCGCCGGGTCGTTGAGCGCCTTCCAGTGGCTTATCTTGTGGGTGAAACCTGGTTTGCCGGATTGAAATTCAAAAGCGATGGTCGCGCACTGGTGCCACGTTCACCGCTGGCTGAACTTATCGAATCGGGGTTTTCTCCCTGGCTGGAAGGGCGTCATGTGCAACATGTACTGGATGTATGCGCTGGTTCTGGCTGCATTGGTATTGCCATGGCCCAGTATTACCCGCATTGGCAGGTTGATCTCGTGGACATTAGCGATGCAGCCCTTGATCTGGCGCGCGAAAACATCGCCCTGCATCAGCTTGGCGATCGCGTGGAGGCCGTGAAGTCCGACCTGTTCGAAGCCGTGCGTGGGCGCAGCTACGAGCTGATTGTTTCCAATCCACCCTATGTAACAGAAGATGAGTATGCTGCACTTCCTGAGGAGTACAGACATGAACCCAAATTGGGATTGACCGCTGGCGAGGACGGTCTGGATAGTTGTTTGCGCATTCTGGACGAGGCCGCCGACATGCTGGCCGATGATGGCTTGCTGATTGTTGAAGTGGGTGAGAGCGAGCGAGCGCTCAGCACGCTATTACCAGAGGTGCCGTTTGTGTGGATTGAGTTCAAGGTGGGGCCGATGGGCGTGTTTGTACTGGAGCGGCGTGCATTGGTCGCTCATCACGCAGCTATCCATGTACAGGTTGCCAGACGGCCGAGTGCAGATGCAGCTAATTGAACAGGTAGCCTTTGGTAGCGAGGACATCTTGCAATTGGCCTTTAGCCGGGTTCACGCCCTCGGTGCTGGTTTTCCCTGCCGTTTTGTGCGCCAGAAGACAAACCCGGTTAAGCTTTTGGTGGTTTCGCCCGATGGATAGCACATCCTGTGTCCAGTAACACTTTTGGTAAATTTTTTACCGTTACAACCTTCGGTGAAAGTCACGGACCGGCCATTGGCTGTGTCATCGACGGTTGTCCGCCCGGTTTGTCGCTGGCCGCCGCCGAATTTAGCCGTGATCTGGGACGCCGCGCCACGGGGAGGAGCCGTTACACTTCGCAGCGACGTGAGCCGGACGAGGTGGAGATTCTCTCCGGTCTTTATGAGGGACGCACTACCGGCACACCGATTGCCCTGCTGATCTGCAATAACGGCCAGCGTAGCAAGGATTACAGCGGGATTGCGCAGACTTTTCGTCCCGGTCATGCTGACTACACCTATTGGCACAAGTACGGTATCCGCGATCCGCGTGGTGGTGGTCGCTCCTCGGCACGTGAAACCACTATGCGTGTGGCTGCTGCGGTGGTCGCCAGAAAATGGTTACTAGAGCATGCGGGTGTGCGGGTGCGCGCCTACCTCGCGCAGATGGGTGAGCTGACACCTACCGCTTTTCACTGGGCGGCGGTGGAGCAGAATCCGTTTTTCTGGCCATGTCAGGAGCAGGTGCCAGAGCTGGAAAAAAACATAGATGTGTTGCGTCGCTCTGGTGACTCGGTCGGTGCGCGGGTAAGCGTGGTTGCCGATGGCATGCCACCGGGCTGGGGTGAGCCAGTTTACGGCAAACTGGACAGTGAACTTGCTAGTGCGTTGATGTCGATCAACGCGGTTAAAGGGGTTGAACTGGGCGATGGATTTGCGGTCGTAACGCAGCGCGGTAGTCAGCACCGCGACGAAATGCGGCCAGATGGGTTTAGTTCCAACCATGCCGGCGGCGTATTGGGTGGGATAAGCACGGGGCAACCGTTACTTGCTTCGCTAGCGTTCAAACCGACTTCCAGTATTCTCGTGCCGGGTCAAAGTGTGAATCTGGCTGGTGAACCGGTGGAAGTGGTTACCAAGGGACGTCACGATCCCTGCGTAGGACTGCGTGCCCCTCCCATCGCCGAGGCGATGGTGGCGCTGGTGTTGATGGACCATGCACTACGCCACCGCGCGCAGTGTGGTGATGTGGGTCCGGTAGAACCGCGCATAGTGTGAGCAAAAAGATCATGCCAGAGATTTGGGCAGCGTGGCTTGCACAGATCAATGTGACGGCGGGGCAATAGGCCATTAGTTTCATCTTGTGATGATGTCGGTGTTCGATGTGCAGTTTTACATCAATTTTCAGGTTAATGAAGAATCCATACGATGCGTAAGAAAAATAGTTATAAAGTGGCGGTGGTCGGTGCAACCGGCATCGTTGGCGAGGCGATTCTGGCTATGCTTTCCGAGCGTAATTTTCCGGCTAGTACATTGGTGGCATTAGCCAGTGAACGTTCTGCTGGTAGCAAGATAAGTGTCGCTGGACAGCAGCTAACGGTAGGCAACGTGTTGGATGAAGATTTTCACGATGTCGATATCGCCTTTTTCTCCGCTGGCAGCCCGACGAGCCGCTCACAGGTGCCACGTGCTGTGGCAGCAGGGGCCGTCGTGATCGACAACAGCTCCGAGTTCCGCTACCAGGACGATATTCCACTGGTAGTCTGCGAAGTCAATCCCAAAGCCATCGCGCAGTACACCAATTGCAGCATCATTGCCAACCCCAACTGCTCGACCATGCAGATGCTGGTGGCGCTGGCGCCGATTCATCGTGCTGTGGGTCTTAGCAAGATCAACGTGGCTACTTACCAGTCAGTGTCCGGTGCGGGACGCTCAGGCATAGAAGAACTTGGCAGACAAAGCGCTGCATTGCTTCATTTTCATCAGATTGAAGCAGAAAAGTTCCCCCAGCAGATCGCCTTTAACGTGATTCCGCAGATTGATGATTTTCAGTCTAATGGCTACACCAAGGAAGAAATGAAACTGGTGTGGGAAACGCATAAAATCCTGGCAGACCCTGGCATCGAGGTCAATCCCACTGCGGTACGTGTGCCGGTGTTCTACGGTCATGCCGAGGCGGTCCATCTGGAAACAGTCAGTCCAATGAGTGCCAATGAAGCACGCACGCTGCTCAGTGAGGCTCCGGGTGTCGTGTTGTGCGACGGTCACCAGGTCGGGGCCTATCCTACGCCAGTGAATGATGCGACGGGCAAGGATCCGGTATTCGTAGGGCGCATACGCGAAAGCCTGACAGGTGCGTATGGGCTTAACCTTTGGATTGTGGCTGACAATATTCGCAAGGGAGCTGCCTTGAACGCGGTGCAGATTGCCGAACATCTGGTGAGCGATTATCTGTGATATGTGCATTCCTGCCCAGTGAATGGTTCCAGGTAATGGTTCGCTGCTGTCGGTGGATGAACCGACCCAGAACACCGCTGAAGCTGCCTAAAGCCCGGCAGTCACAACATGCGCCGCTCCAAAGATGATCGGTTGATCCGCCGTTGGCTGTAGTATGCTGAAGGCGTGCGTGATTTAAAGACGCGTATGGTCGTATTACTACATTTATTGCTTGATGGCGCAGGTGAATTGCACGCCGCCGTCGTCATCGTCGTCGTCATTGATGATGTAGCTGGTTTTTTGCTAAGCGTGGTTAGTAAAGATTCCTGCCTGAATTTCGTTGTGACCCAGGTGAGCGGACCCAGGCTATCAAGGCCAGATTTGACTGGAACAGGCCATTCATGGGTTCAGCTTAGCTTCACGTAGTGCAAGATCCGGACGGCATTTTGGAAAAACCGCAGTGGACATGGCCTTGAGTATCGGATGGAAACCTGTCATAGCACTTAAAGTTAAGTCATGCCAAATCAACCATTCATTTATTGGGTCGGCATACAAATACGGAAACTGCCGTGCGCTTAATCTGCTGCGGTACATTGCTTTGTTGACATGTGGGCTGAACAGGTCGATCTTTAAGTTTCCGATAAGTAGCCGCAGGCTTCCCATGAAGAGGTAGGCGATGAATTCTTTGCTGAAACGCCTGATGCTGTTTCTGCTCATCATGGTTAGCGCTCCAGGGTGGGCGCTTGACTTGGGATCGATCCAGGTTAAATCTGGGTTGGGGCAGCCATTGCGGGTGGAAATTCCGGTTCACACCAGCAATTTACAGGAATGGAAAAAACTCAAGGTAAAACTGGCACCAGGTGAGGTTTTTTCCCGTACCGGGCTTGCTGAAGCTCGTCCGCGTGTCCCATTAAAGTTCAGTATGGTTGATGACCGTGGTCGCAAGCACATCCTGGTTACCAGCAGCGTACCGGTCAATAACCCCTACATCGAGCTGCTTATTGAGCTAAGCACTGCCGCTGGCACCAGCGTGCACGATTATCCAGTATTATTGGACCCGCCTAAAAAAAACCGTGTTTTTGGCGGGAAGCAACAGCATCGTTCCGGTTTGCTTAAGCCGGTTACCCGCCGGAAACACAAGTCCGTGCGCAAGGGCCTTCCGCGTGTGCCAGTGCCAGGTGCAGGTTCTTCCAGGTCATTAATCACTGCCGCAAAGCATGCCAGGCATGGCGCGATGCGTCACACAGCCAATCGTCCATTGGCGGCCAGGTCCAGACGCGCCAGATATGGCAAGGTCAAGCGCGGTCAAACCCTGTGGTCGATGGCACGTGTGCACCTGCCGCAAGGCGTGAGCATGTACCAGATGGTGTTGGCGCTCAAGCAGGCCAATCCTAAGGCCTTCTACAGCGATAATATCAATGCCTTGATGGCTGGGATGGTACTGCGCATACCCACACGTGAAGAAGCTTTGGCGATAAAAATGCCCGCCGCTGCCACCGCAAAGGTAAGGCGGCAAAACAGAGACTGGCACCCCGCCGCTTCCCACCATGTGGTTTCTTCTGCCGCCCATGGTCCGGTTTCGTCCTCCGCTTGGGCGGCTCATGGCAAGCGCACAGCACCGCGACCGATGGCCAAGGACAAAACCGGTGACTTTGCCGCGCTTGTGCTGCCCATGCAAAAGGGCTCCCAGACCAAGGCAGGCACGAGCGTAGCCTGGCAGGGGTTCCGCTCAGATCGGCCACCGCTCCCCACACACGCAGCCTGGGTGGCCATGAAAAAGCGCAATGCAAAGTTGCGTGCGCAACTGCAAGACCTGCAACAGGTCGATGATAAGAAGCAAAAGCTGTTAGCCCTGAAAAACCAGAAAATAGCCGCGCTACAGGCCAGTCTGGAAGCAGTAGGCCGACACGCCGTTGCATCACTCCCAGCATCAGATAACAGCGCCGTATCGGTCGTGCTTCCTGGAAAAAACGTCGCTCCTGCTGCGACAACCAGGCAACCAGAGCCACATGCTCACCTGATCGTATCGAGGGTGCCTGCGTCTTCGACGCCATGGTACATGCAACACTGGATGATTATGGT
>JAAXIA010000213.1 GCA_012270595.1 Rhodanobacteraceae bacterium
GGGAACGGTCCGCCATCGCGTCCTCAACCAGAGACCGCCGGCGAGACTCCCCCGGCGAGTCTCACCCTTGGCCGGTTTTCCGGCGCCGGAGGCCGGGCCGCAAGCGCGGCAAGAGCGGGCACGCTATGGAGCGGGTGAAGGGAATCGAACCCTCGTCGGTTGCTTGGGAAGCAACAGCTCTACCATTGAGCTACACCCGCAATACTTAGGCTATCATAACCCGTTATGGCGGCCAGGTGGTCACTTGCATACCAGAAAAAATTGTTTCACTTCCTGGCATGATGCTGTTGTTCAAGAAAATACTGTTATCAAGATGCGACATCCTGTTGACAGACAGGCTCTACATTCGTTGCCTTATCAAGGGTGGCGTATCACTCAGGCAGGTCCAGAACTATACGCCAGCACCAGATTAAAGCGGGTTACCCACAGCACTAAAAGGGCAATAACACACGATCCCATTATTCTTATCTTCCAGGTTAAAAATAAGGATTTTAAGTGTGAATGATAGATCACTAAGGTGCCGGTGCGGTTTTGGTAAATACATCCATCTGCGCACAATGACTGCTTAGCTCAACAATGCCAATGAGATCATGAAAATCGACGGCCCACCTTGTTGCATTATAGAGCTGCGGAACAAGACATATCTCAGGTAGGCCAGGTCGCTCACCATTGGTAAACGGTTCTGGTTTGAAATTTCCAAGCGCAGCCTCAAATGCAAGCAAACCTCTGCGAATAAAATGCTGCATCCATGCCTTGCGTCCTCTTTCGTCCATGCCGTAATGCCCGGATACATAAGATAGCACTGAAGGATTACACACCGGGTGGGTATCGCAAGCAATCATTTGCGCAAGAGCACGCATTCTGGCACGGGTGACCGGATCAGTAGAGAGCAGACCCAGCGAACGGGTTTCATTCAGATACTCAATGATGGCCAGAGATTGACTCAACTGGATATGATCGATTTCAAGAACCGGGACAAAGCCCTGGGCATTCACGGCAAGATACTGATCACTATGCTGTTGGCCGGCGAGCAAATCGACCTTGCGTTTTTCATATACAATATCGGCAAGATACAAAGCGATGCGTACCCGGTAAGAAGCCGTAGAACGCCAGTAATCATAAAGAACCGTTTGACTCATCGTTTTTTTTACCTGTTAAAAACCCTTGAGACACGGACATCTCTCATCCACTTTCATGGTTCATCCTTACCACCTGGCGTCCCGTCGAATTTTTTTTCAAGCCCTGACCAGCAGCGCATATAATCATCCTGTAAGCCTGCTTCTTTTGCCGCAAATTCAGTCAAATGTTGCGCAAAGCACGTTTCGAACATAAAACTCATGGTGTAGTCAAGCTTTTGTGGGGTCTGTTTGCCACGGGAGGCTTGCTCAAAGGCATCACGATCGGGGCCATGTGGCAGCAGCATGTTGTGAAGGCTTATGCCACCGGGAGCAAACCCCTGTGGCTTGGCGTCATATTGGCCGTAAATATTTCCCATCAATTCAGACATTACATTACGGTGATACCAGGGTGGACGAAAGGTGTTTTCCGCTACCAGCCAACGCTCACGAAACAGCACAAAATCAATATTTGCACTACCCGGCACCGCAGAGGGTGCTGTGAGCACGGTAAAAATAGACGGATCAGGGTGATCAAACAACAGTGCACCCAGCGGACAATAGCTTTTCAGGTCGTACTTCATCGGGACATGATTACCATGCCATGCCACCACATCGAGCGGGCTGTGCGCAATTTCACATTGATAAAACTGTCCGCACCATTTGATGGTTAGCTGGGAGGGTGTTTCGCGATCTTCAAATGCTGCGACCGGAACCTTGAAATCACGGGAGTTCGCCATGCAATTAGCACCGATGGGGCCGCGTGCAGGAAGCTCAAATAGCTGTCCATAATTTTCACAGACAAAACCGCGACAGGGCCCTTCCAGTACAGCCACCCGATACACAATACCGCGCGGTAAAATGGCAATTTCTCCAGGTGCAATATCCACCATGCCAAGTTCAGTAAAAAATCGCAGTATGCCTTCCTGTGGTACCACCAGACATTCGCTATCTGCAGAAGAAAAATAGCTATCCTGCATGCTTTCTGTTACAAGATAAACATGGCTAGCCATACCGGTATGGGTATTGACATCACCGGTGGTCGTCATGCTGCGCATTCCAGTCAACCAGTTCAGTGGAACGCGCTGATATGGCAGCGGGTCCCATCGGTACTGGCCAAGTGATACCAGCTTATCGCATATATGCGGAGCACTCTTCCAAAAAGGTAATTCAATTAATCGGTAACGCCCACTGTGTTGCACTGATGGACGGATGCGATAGCACCAGGTACGCCGGTTTTTTGCTGCCGGCGCGGTAAAAGCTGTTCCTGATAATTGTTCCGCATAGAGTCCATAGGCACAGCTTTGCGGAGAATTCATGCCTTGTGGCAAAGCACCAGGCAAGGCTTCCGCCTCAAAATGGTTGCCAAAGCCCGACATATATCGTTTGTCATCGTCTGGTTTTTGTATACCCATGGCTGTGATGCTACCAAAAACAGTTTCAGGAGTCATGGTATATCCATGTCACGATGTGGCCACTTTAGCATGTTGAAGCAAACTGGCCGTATATTCACCGCTTAACATTTCTTCAGCTTCGATAGATTCAAACAGCGCCTTGAAATTACCCTCGCCAAATCCATCATTTCCCTTGCGCTGAATAAATTCAAAGAAAATAGGTCCGACCAGGGTTTTTGAAAAAATCTGTAAAAGAATATTGCTTGCACCATTGGCAAGTATCCCCTCACCGTCAATCAAAATACCATGTTTTTTCATGCGCTCGACTGGTTCCTGGTGAAACTTTACACGATCAAACGACATGGCATAATAAGTTTCTGGTGGTTTTTGCATAAAAAGCACACCTCGATCTGCAATCGCATCGACCGAGTCATAAATATTATTGCTGCCCACGGCAATATGCTGAATACCTTCGCCCCTGTATTTTTTTAGATAATTGATAATCTGACCCGTTTCACCCCGATCTTCATTGAGCGGTATGCGAATACGTCCACAAGGCGAAGTCAATGCCCTGGAATAAAGACCTGTATATTTTCCCTGAATATCGAAAAACTGTATTTCCCGAAAATTGAACAAGCTGGAATAAAACTGGAACCAGTGATCCATGTTGCCCCTGAACACATTATGTGTCAGGTGATCGAGGTAAAAAAAACCTTCACCCTTCGGATAGGCCTTGGCAATCCAGTCAAATTCATCATTATAGACACTATGATCGGCATATTGGTCAAGGAAATAGATCAGTGAACCGCCAATGCCTGCAATGGCCGGAACATCCATCACCTTGTCTTTCCCTTCATAGGGTGTGGCACCTTTTTTCACAGCATGCTGAAAGGCATGGTTTGCATCCACCACCCGCCAACCCATTGACGGAGCACTGGGACCATGTTTATGAGCAAAGTTTTCAGCATGCGTGCCAGGTTCAGCATTAATGAGGTAGGAAATATCCCCCTGTTGCCATAACTCGATGGCCTTGCTCCTGTGATTAGCGACATGCCTATAGCCCATGTGGCTGAAGGTGTCACGTAAATGCTGCGGATCGGAATGGGAAAATTCGACAAACTCAAAGCCATCCGTGCCAGCAGGATTTTCCGCCGAGATGGTGGCACGAGGTGCATTATGCGGAAAAGGTCCCATACTCGCTCCTCTCCAGGATAGATGAAGAGAAGCATAATCCATCCGCTCGTAGCAAGAAAGCCTATCACGCAGACGGTTAAGGCCTTCTTATGGCCTCAAGAGCTTCGGCTTCACCCATGCCGCTCAAGTTCTGCTTAACGCCACAAACGCGCGCCCGCATCGGTGCTCTTTTCCAGCATGTCCAGAAAGCGTTCGTGTACTGCAATTTCCTCCGCATTGGCGAAGAACACGCGCGGACGATGCCCTGGTGGCGTCGATGATAACTGCGTGATAACCGCCGTATTTTCGGAAGCGGCAAAACCAAGCTCCAGTACCACCTGCCCCGAGGTCATGGCCAGGTACACCTCGCTCAGCAACTGGGCGTCAATCAGACCGCCATGTGTCTTGCGCGCACTATTGTCTATACTTAAACGGGCGCACAGGGCATCCAGGCTATTGCGTTTGCCCGGGTAACGTTCACGCGCCAGCGCAAGTGTATCGATGACGACACAACGATCAGCAATACACCCGTAGTGTCTGCCAGCACGCGCCAGTTCTGCGTCGAGAAAAGCGGTATCAAAACTGGCGTTATGGATAATCAGCTCGGCACCATCAATGTAGTCAAGAAATTCTTGAGCGACTTCCTTAAAACGTGATTTATCGAGCAAAAACGCGTCAGCGATTCCGGTAACCTGCCGTGCTCCCTCGTCGATAAGGCAATCCGGGTTGAGATAAGTATGGTAATGGTTGCCACTAAGGCGCCGGTCGATGATTTCCACACAGGCGATCTCGATCACCCGATGCCCTTGACGCACGTCCAGACCAGTGGTTTCGGTATCCAGGGCAAGCTGTCTCACGCCTCATTCCGCCCATGCTTAAGATAGTGTTTGGCTTGCTCACGCGCCGCTTGGTCCACCCGCTCGTTTTCAGCATGACCGTTGTGCCCGCGCACCCAGCACCAACGCACCTGGTGTCTTTTTGTCGCGGCAAGCAGCCGCTGCCACAAATCCTGGTTCTTCACTGGCTTACGGTTTGCGGTACGCCAGCCATTGGCGTGCCAGTTTGGCACCCATTGCTCGATGCCCTGCATGACATAGCGGGAATCGGTAGTCAGATTCACCTGACAGGACCGCTTCAGTGTTTCCAGTGCGTGAATGGCCGCGAGCAATTCCATGCGGTTGTTTGTGGTATCAGCTTCGCCACCGGAAAGCATGCGTTCTTTTCCGTGTGAGCGCAGCAAGGCTGCCCATCCTCCAGGTCCGGGATTTCCAAGGCAGGCACCATCGGTAAACGCTTCCACTTCATTCACGCATGTTACCCCGCTGCTCATTCATCAACCAAAAACCATCATGCTGACTGTGCGCGCGTCTGGATCCAGTTGCCAGACGGGTTCGAATCGGTGATGAAGCCACTCGTTGGGACAGGAAAATAGACTGGTCCGTGCTACGTTTTTTATGTACAAGCTATGTGCAAGCAATATGTAACCTCCACCCAGAATCCTGAATCCGGCGCACTGACTGCCAGAGGAGTGGCCCGACCAGATACGCTCCACACGCGCATAGCGGTCTATCTCCAGCCCGGCCTTGCGCAAGTGAAATGGGCCTCTGCCCAGGCGTATGGTGCGGTCACCACGTGTATGCTAATACCACCACGGTGACCAGACACCGAAGAGATGCAGGCCAGTGGCGACCAATATACCGCCTGGCACCAGAAAACGCATCATTTCATTAATGAGTTTGATGCGCAGGCACGAGTGTGTACATCACCGTGAAATTACCATTGCATTATAAGATAGATACAAGCATATCCAGCGGTTCAGCAAAGGAAGTATCGGAGGATCTTTATCCGGCACTATGGATACCCATAGACCAGAACCTCCCGGACAGTGCAACAGCCGTGGCCTTAACATGGCCATTTCTTCGGCAAGCAAACCATACATGGGCGTACTGACGTAGAGTGCGTCGTCTGGTATCGACATAAGCCGATCATCAGCGCACGTCCTTGCTCAGGCAAAGACGAACCTTAACCATTTTAAAGGGTGTTCGAGACAGGCAAATGGACCCATTCAAGCGCAGAGACACCCATTTAAATTCACGCCATAGCGTACATGTTGACTGCATCAAAAATCTAATGCCATCAGTGCAACAAGGCAGCATGAGACTTTTTCAACACTGTTTTCCAGGGGGCTTCACTTGAACATCGTATCGATACCCGCACTCACCGATAACTACATCTGGTTACTGCATGACGATCATGCATCGGCACTCATTGTGGATCCAAGTGCCAGTGCCCCAGTCGAAACGGTGCTTACGACACTGGGGTTGCGCCTTAAGGCTATTTTGATCACCCATCACCACCTTGATCACACGGCTGGCGCCAAAGCACTACGCGATCGCCTGGACGTCCCGGTCTATGCGCCGCAAGATAGGCGTATTGAAGCTGCTACGCATCGGGTGACTAACGGCGACGAACTGTATTTCGTCGCGCCAGCCGTAAAATTTCGTGTACTGGCGGTACCCGGGCACACGCTTAGCCATGTGGCGTATGCGGGGGAAGGCCTGCTTTTTTGTGGCGACACACTATTTAGCCTTGGTTGTGGTCGCCTGTTTGAGGGTAGTCCAGAGCAAATGCTGGCCTCACTGGATCGGCTGGCTGCACTGCCTGATGCCACCCAGGTATGTTGCGCGCACGAATATACCGCCGCCAATGCACGCTTCGCTGCTCTGGTCACGCCGGAAAACACTGCACTAGCCTTGCGTACTCGCCAGGTTGCCGCCCTGCGTGCAGCCGGCAAACCCACCCTGCCTGTTTTATTGGCAGGCGAAAAGGCAACCAATCCGTTTTTGCGAGTCGATCATACGGAAGTTATTGACTGGTGCGCACGGCAAGGCGTGGCGACAGAAAGCAGAACGGTACGTTTCGCCGCACTGCGCAAGGCCAAGGACGTCTTCAGTTAAGTCATTCACTACGGAAGGCATCCGTTAAATAGCCAGGATTAAAGGCGATCTTCGTCGATCTTTATCTTCGTGTTTGCCTTAAGCATATCTAGAAATCCCTGTATGCTGACGCTGCCATAGCTTTGCGCCAGAACCAGGCGCTCCTGCGCGCGCTCCGTAGCCGTTATTGCTGACAGATCACCCGTATGTACGCGATCCACAGCAAGCAGGGCAAATGCACCGGCACCTAGGGAAACGGCGGCATACTGCGATTTTCCTTTGACTGGATGGGGCAATAAAAAAGCTTCACGACGTAATACTGCCGGGATCAGGGTGCCCTTGTCCTTTTTACCTGAGTACGCAGCTGCGACCCGCTTAAGTGCTTTCACGCTGTGCACCGTCATACCCCGGGCGCGAGCCAGTGCCGCCATGGTCTTGCCCTTGCGCAAACACAGCAACAACGCATGGGCACGCTTTCTGGCGACGGCCAGCAGATGATTGTGCACAATGATCTGCCTGATGGTATCACTGACCTGAGCCAAAGGTTTCGCCGCTTTGGGTACATGCTTGTCGACACGCACCACGACGGCATCATCTTTACCCAGATTAATAAGACTGGAATTGTTACCCTGGGCCAGCACATCATCCGAAAAAGCGGCTTTGATAACCTTTGGATTCGCGGCGATATCCGTGCCGCCATGACGTGAAAACAGCCTGGTATACCGAATGGGCAGTTTCAAGTTGCTGGCGGCAGCATCCAGGGAGGTCGGGGTCTGGTAGGTTGCATCGGTCAGTCGTCCCGCCAAATCGTTAAACTGACGCGCGCGTATCGTCTTGGCTGCCTCCCGTTCCAGCTCGGCGCGCGCTGCTTTAAACGTTTTAATCTTGCCGCGGCGAATGTTGCGCAGATAAATAATATGGTAGCCATCAGAGGCCAGCACCGGACTGGAAATCTGTTCTTTCTTTAGTCCAAACAAGGTATGGTCGAAGGCTGGACCGGCCAGACCGCGCGCCATCCAGCCAAGATCGCCACCGTGTTTCCTGGATCCCAAATCATCGGAATACTTCTTTGCCAGCGTGGCGAAGTTGGCCGCTGTCGCCCTGGCTGAAATACGTTTGGCTTTGGCCAAGGCCGATTTCTTTTGTGCCAACGAGGCGTTCTTGGACAGCGCGATCAGAATATCTGAAACCTGCCGCATCTCAGGTTTCACGAAGCGTGATTTTTCCCGCTCATAACGCTGCCTGAGCTGGTTCTCATCCGGTATGGTCCTGGATGGGATATCCAGGTCACTGATTTCAATGTACTGGAGCGCAACTTTCTCTGGTCGCATAAAATCAGCCAGATGCGCTTGATAATAGTTGGCGATTTCAGCTTTGCTTATCGTTTTTCCGGGCAGCTTGTCCGGCCTGGAAACGATGACATAACGTATATCGCGCTGTTGCCTTTGCAGTTGCAGATAACGATCAACATCGGCATCAGTGATGAGGGCCGTACCGGCGATGGCCTTGGGTAGCAAGGTCACCGCCATATTGGCGCGTTGTCGTTGTTCAAACAG
>JAAXIA010000017.1 GCA_012270595.1 Rhodanobacteraceae bacterium
GACTCTGAATAGATCAGAGATTCCCTTAAGACAGCGCGATCAGCTGCGACAATCGTCTCTTCCCAGTGACTCTTGGACCAGTATATAGCATACGTCTTACTGATCCAGCTCGTTGGACCACGGGCAAAGGCACTGCACAAAAAACCACCGCTATAGGCCGTTGCCGGACCACGAACCCCATAAATATCAATCCCATTCTTCGTATGGATGGGCACGTCGATCGCCGCGTGATCGAACTGATATTTGATCTGTTCAAAATCATTCCGGCACGAGACAGTGTGAGCAACGCAAGAACTTGCTACTGCAAGCAAGGTAGTAAAAACAAAGGTCTTTTTCATGCTTCCATAGCTCCATTCCAAGGAATGCTGAGAACCACCTGGACTTGAAGGCAAAATCTCTAATTGATACGCACTGTTGCATAATCACTGCTTCCATTTATCCAGTACCTGTCCAGGTGATCACTAGTGCATAATCTACCAGTAAGATTTTCAGTATTGAACCAGGCTTCTGCCGCCCAACCTATATCATTCACATTGATACGAAAAAGCATGGTGCAATATTCAGAATGATCGGCATTCATAAATTGCACTGTTATTTTTTCTTCACCGTAATGGTCAAGCTCCAGTTTTTTAAAGTACAAATCGCCATTGTCACGCGCACTCCATGACACTGTATCCCTTGCGTTGCAACTTAGCGTCTTGCCTTTTTTCGTTGGCTCAGCGACAGCGAGGTAATCCTGGCCTACTGTCTGACACCAGACTATCAATGTTTTCCCGCTTAAGTTTTTCACATGCACCGTGAAAGCACGCGCCAGCGGTACACAAAAAAACACCAGAAAGAAAAAGCGGGTACATTTCATTGAACTGTTTTTAACCATGAAACCCCTCCAGATAGAAAGGATGGACCGCTTGCAACAGCTACTTTAAGGCACCCATGGAGACCATCGCAACATATGAAAAAGGATTCCATTCATCATCCATCTGGTTACTCATCATGGACACTCAAGACAAACCTCGAGCCAGCACGATCAAGATTGATTCAAATCAAAGGGATAGAGCGGTGGCAAAGCCGAGTCCCCGTTGTGCGACGAGTCGCTACGCCAGATAAAACCTTTGACGAACGCTTTAGCCAGATCTGGCTCCGCAACCACCGAGAGATGACTATACTGGCGCTGCTGCATGGCCTGAATCGCCGCTCGCTGCGCGGGGCAATTCAGTGCCGCTGACAACTCCCCAAGATTCCGCAAATGTGGCCGCTCGGCGCGCGCCCAGGCCAGCAAGGCATGGATTTGCGCTGAGGTATTCCCATCGCTCAAGCTACGCATAAATGCCTGATGCAAAGAACGTGTTGCAAATCGCCCAGGAACGCGGTCTTGCACTGCAACCACTTTTTTTCGGGCTTGCCACCACCATAGCAAGCTCAAGACTAAAACTAGCAGTAGCACCAGACCCAGACCAAACCAGACGATCCAGCGCCACATGGATGCCTTATCGATAACCAACGTGTCTGACTTTGGCAGCTTCGTCGCCTTCCCTGCTAAAACCGGCGTGCTTGCTGCTGAGGGCGCTGTTGTGCTCGCTTTAGGCGGTGTGACATGGCTCGTTTCCAAAGCCGCAAGTACAGTGAAATGGTGCGCTGGAATACGCGCTATCCTGGTCTTCCCGCTTTGCACATCGAACCATTTCAGCGTGACTGGGGGCATCGTTAAACGCCCAGGACGCTGCGGTATCACTGCAAAGCTACGATCACGTTGACCATGCACCCACTGACCATTGTCGCTGGTTTTATCAACGGACCGGTCTGGATATACACTAGCTCCAGATAATGTCGGAAGACTTGGTTGCGGCAAAGTATTAGACGACAACCCCTGCGCCTGCACCCGCATATGTAGATTGAATACCTGACCAACATGCAGCGTATCGCTAACTGGCAGGCCGGTGAGCGCAAGGCTGAGCTGTCTTGCCGGCAACCAGCGGCCACGCCAGTTGGCAGGGACTGCCTTTACATACAGAGGCTGGGCTGGTGCCAGCGCTACTATCTGTTTGCCTCCTACCAACATGCCCGGGGCAAAACCAAAACCGTTCTGGGCAAAAAAGCGGTTGGCATCGGCAAAAGGACTAGCTGTGTTACCCACCGTGCCCTGAAACCGCAGGGCTGGAATTTTAAAGTTACCCGATTGCGTCGGCATCAGCGCATAACGCTGCTCTATAACGCGGTAGCGATGACCACCACGCTGCGCAAGATAATGAAGGTCATCGCCAAGCTTACGCACCTTTACCGTTTGCAAATGTGGAGGCTCCAGTTGAGCGTTGAAAAGATGATCCAGACCGATATATAACCGCACCGTATATACCCGTTGCTGACCAATGTAGCCGCGTCTAGGTTTTATGCTCGCTTCGAGAAAGACACGCTTCCCGCTACGGCCGGCAGCAGCCGGATCAGGCGGCGTCACCGTAAGCGGCAGGGGCGTGGTATATCCACCGGCAAACCCAAGTGCAGGCACCGTAAGTCTGCCTGATCGACGCGGCATAAGAGTGATATTTAATGTGGATCTTTCGGTGCGTTTGCCATTGATAATACTGATTTGGCTACCGCTGGAACGACCTATCACCTGAAAATCCTTTTGCAACGCTTTGGTAGATAAGCCGTCGATGCCAGCATGACCGCTCGTGCTTAAAATCAGCTCCACCGTTTCGCCCAGTTGCATCTGATGGCGACTTAGCGTGGCCTGCACACCTTGAGCACAAAGCCAGGTGGGCAGCCACAAACCCATAAGACATACCGGCCACCACCATTTTTTCGTCGTTACCTTCATGGTTCTCCATCCTCGTCTTGCCTGCGCTGCTGGCGCTCCTGATACTCAAGCCTAAACTTGTTCCGCAACAATGCCCCGGGATCATCTGGAACCTGCTGTAGCATCTGACGTGCGGAATCTGGTAGTGCCGAGAGTGAGTCGCTATTGTCACGAGCACCAAGGCGGTGAACCGCCTCTGGCTTATTGCCCGCTTTGTGCACTACCCCACGCTTTGCTTTCAATGCCTGGTTGATCTGCTTGCCCAAGGCTTTTTCAGCCTTCGCTCTACGCTTGCGCCTGGCTGCTTGCTGCGCTGACGAAGGTGCACGACTACTGCTACCCGGCGCTTTCCTGGTTGATTTGTTCGATTGCCTGGACTGAGACAAGGCTTTCTTATTACCCGCTGCATCTTGCTTATGAATGTTCTGTTTATGCCTGCTCTGACTGTTTCCTTGCTGGTTTTTACCGTTTTGATTCCTGCCGGCCTGACGCTTGCCGACTTGATGCTTACCACCTTGTTTTTCACTGTTTCCACCCGGTTTTGAACCGACTGATTTTTTTTGCTGATGCCGAATAAAATCCTTAACCGCCTTGCGGTTGACACGGGCATCAGCATTGTCGGGATTGATTTGCAAGGCACGATCATAAGCCTTGATCGCTTCCGGAAAACGTCCCAGCCGGGCCAGTGCATTACCCAGGTTATACGCCGCATCGCTACCGTGTGCCTGACGCAATGCCCGAATCGCAGCGTGATAATCGCCGGCCCGATAGGCTGCTGCACCACGCAGTTGTGGATCACGTGCCTTTACGGCAGCTTGTTTCGGATGACCAGCGCGCAAAGCGCTGGCTGCCTGTTGATCGGGCCTTAACCACCAGTCTTGCCAGTGGGCGGGAAGCATGCTGGCCTGCACTGGCGTCGGCATTGCCAATGGCACCAGCAACAGTAGCGACAATAACCAGCCCCGACGAAAACCCAGTGCCAGCAACAACAGGCACGGCAGCAACAACCATGGGCCACGGTCCTGCCAGACCTCGCTTCCGCGCCCTGCCAGCACATTCGCAGCAGCATGTGAAGCGCCCCAATGGCGGCTTAGCGCGGTGATGTCATGCTGGTCCTCACTCATAGGGACATAGCGACCACCACCCGCTGCAGCCAGTGCGGCCAACGCGGCATCCTCACGTTTGACCAATATCAGCTTGCCCTGCGCGTCACGTAAAAAACCGCCACTGTCCAGAGCTACGGGTGCACCCTGAGGCGTACCCATACCAAGCACGGACACATGCACTCCTGCGGTGCGTGCCTCGCGTGCGGCAGCCAGAGCGGCCTGGTTGCTACTATCGGTGATAAGGATCAGTGAAGCCACAGCAAGTTTTGCATGACGCACCAAAGCCACAGCCTGTTTGATCGCCTGTGCCGCATTATTGCCATCCACCGGCATGGTCGCTGGGTTGAGCCCATCAAGCAACGCGGAAAGGCTGTGTGCATCACTGGTCAGCGGTGCCACCACAAAGGACGCTCCGGCATAGGCAATCAGTGCGTTCAGGCCACCACGGTTAGCACGCAGAAGGTCATGCGCCTTATAAC
>JAAXIA010000066.1 GCA_012270595.1 Rhodanobacteraceae bacterium
CTTTCTTGATGATACCGGCGTCGCTCTGAGTGACCAACAAGGACTGAGTACACGCCAATATCGGCAAGCATCGCCCCCGACACCTCACCAGTGAAAGCGCCAGCTTGCGCATGTTCGCTTAAATCCTGTGCACCAATAGCTAGATCATGGCGCACCGCCAGCGGCACCATCTCGGCAAGATAAGGATATGGCGGAAAGATGACGACATCGACATGGGTAGGCCTGGCACTGGCGATTTGCTCAAAAAGCGCCCATGCCATTGAGCGGCTACCGTACATCTTCCAGTTACCTGCGACAAGTTTTTTACGCATCATTTGGAGCAACTGATTACCAAAAAATGGGGTATAACTAAATTCAAGGACTTGCAGCAAAACCATACACGCTGTATGGATAGACGCACATCTTCCTATAGCCCAACGGATCCCATGACATGCCCCCTGCCCGCCCGCTTAGTCTGATTACTGGTGCCTCGGCTGGTATCGGTGCTACTTTCGCCCGCGCACTAGCCGCCTACGGCCATGATCTTGTGTTAACGGCACGCCGCCATGACAGGCTGGAAAAATTAGCCAGCGCGATACGCCAAGAGTATAACAGTGCCGTCGTCGTAATCAGCGCTGACCTGGCCAATCCACTAACTCCACGCATGCTCTGTAAAGAAATCAGTCTGCGCGACCTGACGGTGGACTGGTTAATCAACAACGCTGGCTACGGTGTGCCGGGAACCTTCCTGGAAAACGACTGGAAGAAACACGCCGATGCATTACAGGTCTTACTGAATGCTCCCACCGAACTGGCCTGGCGCCTACTACCAGCCATGTGCCAGCGCGGCTACGGACGCATCATTAATGTCGCTTCACTGGCCGGACACGTACCAGGCACACCCAAGCACACCCTATATGGGGCCAGCAAAGCGTACCTGGTCAAGTTTTCCCAATCGCTGGCGCTGGAAAACCGCGATAACGGCATCCACGTGTGCGCGCTCTGCCCTGGCTTTACCCATTCGGAGTTTCATGACGTCACTGGCACCCGTGCCCTGGTGGAGAAATTACCCCATTTCATGTGGCAGACCACAGAAGAGGTTGTAAGAGAAGGTATCGAAGCAGTAGAACATGGAAAAATCGTGCATGTGACGGGTCGGGTAAACCGTTTTATCAAAACCCTGTTCAAACTGACCCCAGATCGCCTGACCCTGCGCCTGTCCGCACGACAAGCACACTACTTCCGCCGACAGGATTAAACGCCGTGCACAGCACGCTTCTTAGGTCCTTATCCCGCAGCGACTATCTCATCACAATCACACAACATGATAAACTGGCGCTCATGCGCAGACCTGCTCCAACTATACCTCTGTCTCGAGATGCACTTACTGTGCTTCACAAACGCTATGAGGTGCTTAGCATTCTGAACGATCTTATGATTGGCATCTGGTTCATCACCGGCAGCATTCTTTTTCTGTTTCCTTCGCTTACCCAGTCCGGAGCATGGGTCTTCGTATTTGGGAGCCTGCAATTCATGCTTCGCCCAACTATCCGGCTAGCCCGGCACTTGCACCTGCAGGCAGTGGGAAACCCCCAACGCCTCGCATCCAGTAATGACTTTTAGGCACGCCAGCGTTACCAAAACACTTCAAAACCCAAGCGTGAAAGGAAGGAAAAAGCCCTGCCCGCCGCCGCAGCACCGCCGGCAAGGCGTGCTTGATCAAGTAGCATTTGTACCAGTCCAAGAACTCATGCGTATGGTACAGTAAAGGCCCTACACTACAGTCTTTTGACAGTGCGATGACCGCTTTCATACTGCTACTCATGTCTTTTGCCATGATCTGCGCCTACCGAAAAAAAAACCGGTTGGGTTATGCGCTTTTCTTTGTCGCTATTGTCATGGCCGCCGTGTGGTTTCATCATCATGCAACAGATGCGCTTGATATCGCCTTGTAAGGAGCTACCATGCGGCATAAAAACATAATTCGTCTTAATGTTGCTACCTTGTTTGCTTTCTGTGCTGTGATGTGTAGTGCGCTATTGTTGCAGATCTTTTGGCACGAACCGCCATGCCCTTTATGTTTATTGCAGCGCATTGGCTTGTCCATGGTCATGTTCGGATTCATGCTCAATATCATTGATGGTGTACAACAGCGCCATTACGGCGTCGTGCTTGTTGGCGCGCTGTTTGGAGCCACCGTCGCTTTGCGACAAATCCTTTTGCATATCACGCCAGGGACACCTGGTTTTGGTCGAGACCTGCTAAGTTACCACCTCTACACGTGGTCCTTCATTATCTTCGCGCTCACCATCCTGGGAGTGGGTATTTTATTGCTGCTCTTAAACCAGCAGGTCGGGCAGGAGGAAGCGTACAAACCAACCGTGCCGGCTCGCATGATCTGTCTGCTTGCTATAGCGCTTGTTCTCTCCAACGTCGCAGCCTCATTCATGGAATGCGGTCCCTACCTGGCCTGCCCAGACGACCCAACGGGTTACTGGCTATTTAATCACACACATTCGCCCATAAGGCAAGGTATTGTGCCGTGTTAATCACACTACGATGCCCTGGTGCGCAAAATCCGGAAAACAGCATGGATAAATGGTCGATTATCCATGCTGTTTTTACGTAGAGTCTGGCAAGTGTTCTGCCACGTGTTGAACAACATCCGCCAGATGACGTGCCAATTG
This sequence comes from Rhodanobacteraceae bacterium, assembly GCA_012270595.1. GTDB lineage: Bacteria > Pseudomonadota > Gammaproteobacteria > Xanthomonadales > Rhodanobacteraceae > Rhodanobacter_A. The sequence continues at coordinate 2,667 of JAAXIA010000066.1, forward strand.
CTGCGCTTGCGCCATGGTGACGGCCTCTACGGTGACGCGCACCAGGGGCTCGGTCCCCGATGCACGCAGCAGCACACGGCCAGATCCCTGCAAGCTGCGCTCTGCCTCAACCAGAGCTGCGCGAACCTGCTCGCTGGACAATACTTCGTGCGCACCATATACACGCACGTTAAGCATCCACTTAGGAGTCTTACACAAACCGCTACGTGCCTGGGTCAAATCTTCCCCCGAGCGTGCCAGTACCTCAAGTACGGCCAGCGCCGCCACAATGCCATCACCAGTAGAGGCACGGTCAAGACACAGAATATGGCCCGATGTTTCTCCACCCAGCACCCCACCGTGCTCCTTTAATTGCTGTAAAACGTAGCGATCACCCACCTCAGCACGCAGCAGCTCAATGCCCATGTCTTCCAGTGCAAGCTTTAAACCACCGTTGCTCATCAGCGTACCCACCACTGGACCTTTGAGCAGTCCATGCACATGCCAGTGCCGGGCGAGAATGTAAAGAATATCGTCACCGTCGACCAGAGCACCACAGCGATCAACCATCTGTACACGGTCCCCATCACCGTCGAAAGTGATACCAAGATCGGCATGCTGACTCAGCACAGCCGTCTGCAAGGTTTGCGGACATGTGGAACCCACATCACGATTAATGTTGAAGCCATCGGGCTGGACACCGATCGCCACCACCTCAACCCCCAATTCGGAAAACACTTTCGGCGCCACCTGATAGGTGGCACCATTGGCACAATCCAGCACAATTTTCATGCCATCAAAACCGATATCTTTCGCTACCGTTGCCTTGCAGAACTCCGCGTAACGTGTTGCCGTGTCGGTAAGGCGCTCCACCTTGCCCAGCGCATCCGAATCAACCGTGGAAAAAACCGCATCCACTTCGCGCTCAATCGCATCTTCCACCGTATCCGACAACTTCTCGCCACACGCCGAGAAGAACTTAATGCCGTTATCGTGATAAGGATTATGTGAAGCGCTGATAACAATACCGGCATCGGCACGCAGGTTATGTGTCAAATAAGCCACCGCCGAGGTGGGCATGGGACCAAGCAAACGCACATCAACGCCGGCCGCTACCAATCCAGCTTCCAAAGCGGATTCAAACATATAACCGGACACCCGGGTATCCTTGCCAATCAGCACAAGTGGACGCTGTCCAGCTTTTGTCTTTTGCGCCGCCAGCACCGATCCCAGGGCACGCCCCAATTTCAGCATAAATTCGGCGCTGATAGGCCAGATCCCCACCTTCCCGCGGATACCATCCGTACCGAAATATTTGCGTCGCGTCATCATCATTGCTGTCTGTCTGTGGAAAACCTGTTGCTCCAGCCCTCGAGCCTGCACACATCCGTCTAGTCCTCATCTGGCCATTGCGGAACGGTCAGTTCCCGTGCGCGGTAAGGCAAGTGGGGCGGGCAGCGTACACCCCACGCCACACCGCCAGCATATCCACCGTTGCCGCCACATCATGCACCCGCAGTACCCGCGCACCACACTGCACAGCAATCAAGGCGGCAGCAACTGAACCGGTAGCACGTTCAACCGGTCGCTGACGACCAGTCAGAGCGGCAATCATCGATTTGCGCGACAAACCCACATACACACCACTACCTAGATCAGTAAAGCGTTCCAGTGAGCGTAGCAAGGCCAGATTATGTTCCAGGTTTTTGCCAAAACCGAAACCCGGATCAACCATCACCTTGCGCCGGTCCAATCCCGCCAGCTCACAGGCAAACAGGCGATCAGCAAGGAAACGATGCACTTCACCCACGGCATCGTCGTAACGCGGATGCTCCTGCATAGTGTGCGGCTCGCCCCGCATATGCATCAGACATACGGCAACACCAAGCTCCACCACGGCATCTAGTGCCCCTTCACGACGAAGCGCGTAGACATCGTTAATCATGCCAGCACCAGATGCTACCGCCGCCCGCATCACTTCAGGCTTGGAGGTGTCAATAGCGATGGGCAGCGTAGTGCACGCCGCCAGCTTCTCAACAACCGGAATGACCCGCCGCAATTCCTCATCGAGCGGCACTTCTTGAGCACCAGGTCGGGTAGACTCACCGCCGATGTCAAGCATGTCTGCCCCTGCCTCAACCAACGCCAATCCATGTGCTAC
>JAAXIA010000129.1 GCA_012270595.1 Rhodanobacteraceae bacterium
GCGATATGAAGGTGGATGGGCTGGTTTTCATCATGTTCAGTGGCTGCAAAATAAACGCTGGCCAGACGGTCGCGTGGTGGTAACTGGCGCACCGTATAATCGCGTTTGATGGATTCTTGCTGGTTTAGCTTGTGCAGTGACGACCAGTCGGCGCTGTTTCTTAGTGTCCATGGCGAACGCCCAGCGGTGAGCGTTTCCCAGGCGGCGTTGATTATGCCTGGCCACAGTCCCTTCTTGAAGGCGGGTTTGATGTTGCGCACTTTTTTCAATTCGGCCATCACTTCAGAATGGCGTAGCCTGGCATCGAAACCAGTGCTGTCCATGGCATGGCTCGCCAAATGTTCAGCGGCCAGCATGCCCGAGCGGATGGCCTGGTGTGTACCCTTGATCTTGGGCACGTTAAGCAGTCCGGCGCCGTCGCCGATCAGTAGCGCACCAGGCATATCGCACCTGGGTAGTGATTGCCAGCCGCCAGTAACAATGGCGCGTGCACCCGTGGAAAGGATGGTGCCTCCTTCCAGCAAAGGTTTGACGTGTGCGTGATTTTTCCACTGCTGAAAAGCTTCCCAAGGCTGGTAGTTCGGGTCGCTATAATCCAGCCCACTGACGTAACCAAGCGCCAGGCGGTTCTGGTCTAAATGATATAGAAAACTGCCGCCATAGGTATGGTTATCGGCAGGCCATCCAAAGCTGTGCACGATCTTTCCCGGGTTGACCCGACCACGGGGAAGTTGCCATAATTCCTTGATTCCAATGGAATAAGTTTGCGGATCGCAATCTTTATCCAGAGCGAATCGTGTGATCAGTTTTTTGCTCAGACTGCCTCGCGCACCTTCGGCCAGAATGCTGGCTTTGGCCTTAATATCGACGCCTGCGCTATAGGTGGGCTTACGGTTGCCCCCTTTGCTAACGCCCAGGTCACCAATGCGCACGCCAGCCACTGCACCATGGTTGTCATAGCGCATGTCGGTAACAGCAAAACCTGGAAACACATCCACGCCCAAAGCTTCGGCCTGTGGTGCCAGCCATGCGCATAGCGCCGTCAGGGAAACGATAAAATGGCCGTGATTGCGCATACCTGGAGGAACCGGTAGCCTGCACCCACCAGTCTTGGACAGCAGCCAGAACTCGTCGTTGACGGCGGGTATGCAGATCGGCGGAGGGTTATCGCGCCAGCCCGGGAGAAGGTCATCCAGACTCTGGGGTTCGATCACTGCACCGGAGATAATGTGTGCACCTATGGTGGACGCCTTTTCAATGACGCATACGGTAGCAGCGGGTTTGAGCTGTTTCAGCCGTATGGCAAAGGCCAGGCCAGCGGGGCCGGCTCCCACAACAGCGGCATCGTATTCCATGGTTTCACGTTCGCTCATGACGTACTCCAGGTGGCTAAAGACGGGCTCAAGGGGATAGGCCTAGTATGACGCGACTCTTGGGATAATTCTTATCGAAACAGGTGTATATCGGTACGATGTGTCAAGATCTTCATCCTGACCTGGGTCATTAGCTCGTTTGAGCTGTAAGGACTACAAAGCACTGACGGTTGATTCTAAAGCGATCGACCAGGCGGCCAGCGAAGTTCGTGAAGGGCAGCCTCCAGAGCACTATGGGTTAGCCTGATAAGGCCATCGTCAGAGCGGCTTGCCGCTGGCATCGGTAAGGACACGTGGCGTGCCCAGACCATCGGCGGTGATGTAGCAGATGCTGCTTTTGCCTTCTTTGGTATCCACCATGGCCACTGGAATACGATCCATCCAGACGACATCACGGCTAAGCCTGTCTCCCATCCTGCTCAGCAGTTGGCCATTCAAGTCATAGCTAAAGCGCCGCGTGCCGCTATCGGTCGTTTTCTGAATGTGCTGCCTCATGGTGTTGGTGGTGGTGCTTGCCAATAGCCTATCGCCTTGCTGCACCGAGGCCAGCCGGTTGCGGGCGTTGTAGTTCAGACGGCTACCAGGTTGCCGGTGGCGACCAGGTGGTGGCTGTGAGGCGCGTAGCGGTAGCTTTCTACACCATCATTCCCATGAATGGCGATGATGTTGCCCATCGCATCATGGTCAAGGTGCAATACGTTCAAATACAAAGAATACTTTGGAGACAGCTTGTTACCAAAACCTTGCCAACACATACGTCCCCCTTCAATGATGCGCTAATGGATGATCCTTTCCTTAAGATAAATATAAGGCTAACAGTGATACTAGATACTGTTTTTTTTCGTTTGTCAAGCAGGCGTTTTTTATGGATGGCGATCTATGGCAACAGCTTGATAGGAAAGTAGTTTTTTTGACATGCTCAAAGCGAGGGCGTTGTGTGTAGTGCCTTCCGCTGTTTTGTTGTACCCCGAGGTGTTGGAAAAGCCCCCTTGCTTCCTCACACATTTTCCCTTGATAAACACGGATAAATAGGGGAAGACGGGTGTACGCCAAGTGTTTGTCTTCTATAGCAAAGGATTGAAAAAATCCCCTGTGCTTTTATGCTTTTATGTTGAAATTGTCTGGGGAAGGTTGGTTGTATCGGCTGCAGGTAGATCCACGTGACTGAGGCTGGTTTAGCGTACAATCTGCTCTATGAATTTATCTCCGGTCCCTCGTGAAGTCTGCCGGCGAGTGAGCGATTTGCGTGCGTGTATCGAGCAGGCTAACTATCGCTACTACGTATTGGACGAACCAGACTTACCCGATGCTGATTATGACCGGATGATGCGCGAGCTGGAGGCACTTGAGGCGGACTATCCCACCCTGGTCACGCCTGATTCTCCGACCCGTCGAGTTGGTGCTGCTCCCGCCTGTGGTTTTGGCAAGGTGCGTCATGCGTTGCCGATGCTCTCACTGGACAACGCCTTTGCACAGCCACTGTCTCAGGATGCTGACGATAGCGTGCGTTTTGCCGAAGTGTTCCATTTCGTACAGCGTATTGAAGAGGCGATTAAGCAGCATGATCCGCTGTTTTCTGTGGAACCCAAGCTCGATGGTTTGGCCGTTAGTCTGCGCTATGAACAGGGCAGGCTGGTATGTGGTGCTACACGCGGCGATGGTGAAATGGGTGAGGACGTGACTGCCAACGTGCGTACCATCCGTGCCATTCCCTTGCGATTGCGTGGCCATGGCTGGCCGCAGGTTTTGGAAGTGCGAGGCGAGGTCATCATGCTGAGGCGTGATTTTGAAGCGCTCAACGAGCATGCCCGAAGGCAAGGCGAAAAAACTATGGCCAATCCGCGCAATGCGGCAGCAGGGTCGTTGCGACAACTTGATTCGCGCATCACGGCGCACCGCAGGCTGAGTTTTTTTGCCTACGCGGTGGGTGTGGTGGAAGGCACTGAGTTGCCGGATAGCCAGTTTGCCAGTTTACAGTGCTTGTGTCGCTGGGGTTTGCCGATTGCCCCCGATATTGCCACGGCGCGTGGTTTTGCTGGATTGATTGCTTATTTTCGAGATATTGCAGCCGGGCGTGATACCTTGCCTTACGATATTGACGGAGTGGTTTACAAGCTGGATGATCGTGCGGGTCAACGTATATTGGGTTTTGTGGCGCGAGCACCGCGCTGGGCTATTGCGCACAAGTTTCCGGCGCAGGAGGAAAGCACAACGGTGACGGCCATTAATATTCAGATTGGTCGCACTGGGGTGGCCACGCCGGTGGCGCAACTGGTGCCGGTGCAGGTGGCTGGGGTCACCGTGGGCAAAGCCAGTTTGCATAATGCCGATCAGGTGATGCGACTGGATGTGCGGGTGGGTGACAGCGTGATCGTGCGCCGCGCCGGTGACGTAATTCCCGAAGTGGTGCGGGTAATAAGCGGCCGCCGCCTGGCAAATGCCAGGCCATGGCAGATGCCCGAGTTGTGTCCGGTCTGTCATTCGAAGTTGATGCGTGAAGAGGGCACTGCTGCATGGCGCTGTTCCGGTGAGTTGATTTGTGCGGCACAACGTAAGGAAACTCTGATCCATTTCGCTTCGCGGCGTGCAATGAATATCGATGGATTGGGAGAGCGTTTTATCGAAGCACTGGTTGATTTTGGCTATGTGCATACACCAGCCGATTTATATAAGCTGGATCTTCATGATTTTCTGGAAATGAAACGACGCGCGGATGCGCGCGATGGCACCATGCCGGAGACCGCCAAGCAGGGTAAGGCCGCTGCGCGATGGGCACATAATCTGCTCGCTGGTATCAAGGCCAGCCGACCTACTGGTCTGGCGAATTTTTTGTTTGCGCTTGGTATTGCCCATGTGGGTCAAAGTACTGCCAAAATGCTGGCCAAATGGGTAGGTTCGCTGGCAAGGTTGCGCGCCATGCCGGTATTGCTGCTGCGCGTTTTGCCTGATATTGGCAGTGAAGTGGCGGTATCTATTGTTACTTTCTTCGCGCAGAAGGGTAATTGCCAGGTGGTGGATGAACTGCTTGCTGCCGGCGTCCATTTAAACGATGAAGGGCCTCCTGAACCGGCATGGCGTCAGCGGCTGAGTCTGGCTGTTTTACTCCGTATGGCTGATATTACTGGGCTTGGACCGCGTAACTCGGCGCTGCTGGCGCAACTTTTTCCTACGCTTGATGCCATTGTTGACGCCGGTGCAGCTACTTGGTCGCGTGCTGGTGTGCCGGCCAAAGCAGTGCATGCGTTGGAGACTTTTCTTGCCGATCCAGTCATGTTGGCGCAGTTACGCACTGCCG
>JAAXIA010000015.1 GCA_012270595.1 Rhodanobacteraceae bacterium
GACTCTGAATAGATCAGAGATTCCCTCATTGCATACACTACATAGCTACGCACAGCGTGAAAACAACATGAAAGGCACATGGTATTTTTGAGGTTTCCATCAGTTACTGATACGCGCTTATGCTCTGGCAGCTCCTTATTTAAATAAACAGGGAGCTGCCATATTCTGTCACCGCTCACTTCTTGAAATAAAACCACCTGGAATAGACCTGATCCAAGTGGTTACCACTGTAGTGATAACCACCGATATAAGACTTGACCAAACGGAAGTAAACCCGGTTGAATACCGGAATAACATAATAATTTTTCATTGATACTTCTATCGCCTTTTTCATATTCTTGTTATACCCCTTGATGCTTTTTGACGAGATGCCTGCGTAATAGTAATGATCAAGGGTTTTGTCACAGAACTGGCCATGATTATTGGCGCTGTCACAGACAGTCAGGCTGACAAAATCGCTGGCCATATCATAGTTTCCTGTCCAGCTTTCCCTGGCGAGATCGAAAGTGCCTTTGTTGAGTGTCTGCAGATAAACTTTCCACTCTTCATTGCGCAGTTCAACTTTCACCGCCCCATGAAAAGCACGGTCCCACATCTGCGCAATCGCCTGCACCACCCGCAAGTGCGTGGGGTTAGTATTATAAACAATGGTAACAGTAAGTGGGTGCGCCCTGGAATAACCTGCTTTCGCCAGTAATTTACGGGCCTCTGCATCACGTTTTTCCATGGGCCAGGCCACCCAGTTATAATCCGGAATTTTTTTGTATAAATCTGCATAAATGCCATGCTGCATGCCACTGGGCACAATGCTGTAAAGTGGTGTCTGCCCCATCTTGACGACATGGCTGGTAATCGCTTTTCGATCTACTGCCATGGTCAGGGCTTTTCTCACTCCAAGTTTATTGAGACCGGGCTTTTTGACATTCATCCAGTAAAAATAATTGGCAAGTTGCGTCACATGGACAAACTGCTTTCCATAATGCTTTTTATAATAGGCAATGGTTGTATTCTGTGGCAGGCTAAAAGTCATGTCCAGACGCCCGGAAAGATACTGGTTATAGGCATCAGATGGCGAAACAATAGGGTAAAAATTGACCGTATCAATATTGACATGTTTCGCATCCCAGTAATCGGGGTTCCTGACCAGGCTTAGATTACCATTAATAACCCATGACTTGAGCTTATAGGCACCATTGCTGACAATATGATTCGGGTTAGCCCATGATTTACCATATTTTTTGACAAGTGGCGGATAGACCGGAAAGGCAATCGTATTTGCCAAAATAAACAGAAAATAAGGTTGCGGATGCGCCAGAACAATCCTCAGTGTTCTATCATTGATGGCTTTGACGCCAAGACTATCCGCTGCCTTTTTACCGGCCAGAATACCGCTGGCATTTTTAATGCCCGCCAACAACGCCCCCAGCACCGCGGTTGATCTTGGTGTAACGGCACGCCTCAGGGAAAAAACAAAATCCTGGGCCGTCACCGGCTCACCATTTGACCACCTGGCATTATTCCTCAAATAAAAGGTATAAACAAGATGGTTATTCGATATATCCCAGGATTTAGCTACACCTGGAACAGGAACGTTGTTTTGATCCAGAGAGACCAGTCCCTCGAACAGGTCAGATAATACACGTTCAGAAAAAGTACCACTGGAAAATACCGGATCAAGCGTGGGAACGCCTGCATTCAAGCCAACATTAAGCGCTTTTTTACCCACTGGAAGTGCAGTTACGGTTTTTTCTTTCTGATGACTTTCTTTACCACAGGCAAGCAATAACAGGCTCAAAGCAATACAGACTGCCGTACGCCATATACTTTTAACGCGATTCATATGTTCCTCTCAGTGTTAAGTTTAGAGATAAAACATCTTTAGGAAACCCTTAAAGCCTAAGCAGTCGTCCAAGGCATGATGCCCTCTGCCGTCTCCTGCTTGCACAGGCTGCTCGCAACCCTGATCTAGATAGTAAAAACTGGCGGACCAAACCGTGTACGAAAACCCAAAGACCACGCGCTTGTCTGAGCATAAATACCATTTATCCAGTGATGCCCCGAGCGTCAATCTCAGTAATCCTCCCCCAACCGTAACGCCATTCCTGCCTATAACGCAAGGCTATAACGCAACAATCTGTACATCGTTACTGACACGGCTGACCGGACAGCAAGGCTTAAGCTTGCAGGTGCCAACGCATTGCAAGGCCGCTCTCTGGCAAGGCGCAAGCGTGTTGACTGACAGCTGCCATGTGGGTCAATCCTTTGCCAGAACAGGCAAAAGATCCTTAAGGAGCCTTAAAGTGCGCACGTGATAGCGCAGATTGCCAGGCGCAGTAAACCGCCACACGCCTTCAAGCTCGCACTTAAAGCGTTGGGTGGTTGAAAGCACCGGGTGGCTCAGCGCAAGTTTTGCCTGTTTTGCAAAAAATACCAGCGACAATGGAAAAGCAGCCGCACGCTTAAGGATCCATACCCGTATCAAGTTCATCCATTTGACCTTCCTGAGCTTCTACTTCAAGAAGATCGTGAACAGACTCTTGAATAACGGTACCAAGTCATCGCCATGCTCCATCCTCACGCCTTTGTGCATGAGCGCCGTGGCGTCACCACCGTCGTCCACAATCAGCTGAGGACCTTGCATCCCCTGATGGGTGAGCATGTTCAAGGTGCACTGCCCGTATTTTTCCAGCGTTTAACCGAACACTGGAACACCTGCGGCAACCATCGCGGCAGCACAATCGTCTTCCGGAAGGCACACGCCCTGCAGCGGTTTCCGTGTAGCGTAGCATGCCCGAATCTGCATCAGGCCGGCATATCGCGGTCAGCCATCTCAATGCGCCGGCGGCCAACCTGGGCCCGGGAAATGTCACGGATGTTGTAATCAGACGCTACTATATCCGTGGTGGCAGCGTTCATGGCATCTCTTCAAGACTTAAGACAGCTGGAAGTGCGCGCGAAAGCCGATGTCTTCAATGGTCCAATCAGCGCATGAGGAGCGCGCACGGGTGGATCAAGGCACACCAAACCCGGGAAAGTTTATTCTTTAAGTGCTTAGAGATAGGCTTGACTCGAAGCAAAATGTCCTTGAAAGACACTGATTTAGTCAAATTTTCAAGACCTGTATATCAATGACCGGAGTTTTTCATGGAAGTGAGTTATACCCCCGATTTTTTACCGCAAGACGGTCCGCTACGTGAAGACGTCCACCAACTGGGTGCGATGGTTGGACACATGCTGACCGAGCAAGCTGGCGACAGCTTCTTCCAGCGGGTAGAACAGGTGCGTACCACCGCCATCCGGCGGCGCCGTGAGGGCGGGCAGATAGACGGGCTAGCCAACTCCCTGGCGGGGCTGAGTGCAGAAGATGCCGAGGCCCTGGCACGCGCTTTTGCCACCTATTTTCATGTGGTGAACATCGCTGAGCG
>JAAXIA010000163.1 GCA_012270595.1 Rhodanobacteraceae bacterium
CTATGGTATGCCCGCCAGTTGCTCACCCAGATTCAGCAGGGGGGCGGCCATTATCCAGCGGCCCAGCATCAGTGCGATGATGACCGCAGTGGGCGTGAAATCAACCATACCGAACACCAGTTTTCCCCGCAGTGGCCGCATAAGCGGCTGGACGATGGTACTTATCAGGGTGTTTAGTGGATGATGCCAGTGATTTGACAGCAGGCTGAGCAATGACCAGGCCACAATCAGTACCAGGTAGAACAGCAGTACAAAGTCGATGAGTTTGGCGAGCGCTATTATCAGTAGCCCACCCAGGTGAGGTAGGTGACCAGCCAGGCTCCATAGCAACAGCTGCTCGATCAGTAGCAGTAACCAGATCACCAGCAGGGCGGCCAGGTTGATCGTGCGCCAGTTTGCCAGTACGTGCCGTATTGGGGCCAGTACCGGATTGGTGATGCGATAGATGAGCTGGCTAAGCGGATTGCGGAAGTCCGCACGACTGGCCTCGGCAGCCAGTCGTGCCAGAAACAGCATGACCACCACGTTAAAGCCGATCTCGATCAGTTGCGTGAGCGCGTAAAGCAGGTAACTCATGAGGAAGGATCCTGATGGAGCATGCTCGCCAGTTCAGCCGCGCGATGGCTTGCGGCGGTGACGGCGAGCGCGACGATGCGTGGTAGTTCGTGCACGGTGAACATGCCCAGTGCGGCTTGGGTAGCGCCACCGGGTGAGGTGACCCGACGCCGCAGCTGACTCGGTGATTCGCCGCTTTCGACCAGCATGCGACCGGCACCAAGACAGGTTTGTGCGGCCAGTGCCTGGGCGATGTCGTCAGGCAGACCCTGGGCGATAGCCGCATCGATCAGTGCTTCTACCAGGGCGAAAAAGTAGGCAGGACCGGAACCAGACAGGCCGGTGACCGTATCCATCAAGGTTTCGTCATCAATCCAGCAGGTCAGTCCGATGGCATCGAGTATCTCCTGGGCCAGTGTGCGTTGCGCGGAGCTGACCTGTGCATTGGCACACAGCCCGGTGGCCCCTGCCCCTAGCAGGGCAGGGGTGTTGGGCATGCAGCGTACTATTGACAGATGATTGCCAAGCCAGCACTGGAGTTGTCTCAGTGAGATACCAGCGGCAATGGAGATGATCAGCACTTGCTGGTGCTGGAAGACCCCGCTCAGATTTTTACAGACCGTGGGTAGCACCTGGGGTTTAACGGCTAGCACGACCACTTCGGCGCTGTCAATGGCCTGTGCGTTATCTGTGAAGCTAACAACGCCCAAGTCCCGGGACAGCGCTTCGCGCACCTTGGCTTGTGGTTCGGCAACCCGTATATTGCTGGGAGCCGTGCCGCTTTTCAGTAAGCCGCCCACCAGACTGCGTGTCATGTTGCCGCCACCAATAAAGGCGATGTGAGTCATGTACGGGATATCCTCAAGGCAAAACACCGAAGCTCCCTTAAGCTTCGCGGTGTTTTGGTGTCTGACCGGTTGAGATTGAAACACATTTTTCCCGTTCATGTCGTGTGAGTGTTTGCATGCGCCGAGGGAGCCCCGTGCATTGCTGCACAATTTTTCTTTGATTTAAGCACAAAATATTTGTTAGATGCTTGATTTGTTAGATGCTTGTCATGACGAGTAGTATGCGTGTGGTACCCGTTGGTTGTTTCTGAAAAAGGATTGAACAAGAGTTAAAAACTCTGCGCTTTTATTTACTGTGTACTTCCTCCAACCACTAATTAGAGGGACCTATTGTGATGGATATTGCCGAATTGCTGACTTTTTCGGTGAAGAACAAGGCTTCAGATTTGCATTTATCGGCGGGTCTGCCGCCGATGATTCGGGTGGATGGGGATGTCCGTCGCATCAATATTGCGCCGCTCGAACAAAAGCAAGTGCAGGCGTTGATCTACGACATTATGTCAGATCGACAGCGACGCGATTACGAAAAGTTTCTGGAGACTGATTTCTCATTTGAGATTGTAGATCTGGCGCGCTTTCGTGTGAATGTGTTTAACCATCATCGCGGTGCCGGTGCGGTGTTCCGCACGATTCCATCCGAGGTGTTGACCCTGGAGGATATTGGCGCACCACAGGTTTTTCGCAGGCTGATTGAGCAGCATCAGGGGCTGATTCTGGTCACAGGACCGACTGGCTCGGGCAAGTCAACGACTCTTGCTGCAATGGTTGATCAGCTCAACAAGCATCACTATGGCCATCTGCTAACAATCGAAGATCCGATTGAATTTGTACATGTTTCGCAGAAGTGTCTGGTCAACCAGCGTGAGGTACATCGTGACACCCATGGATTTAACGAAGCATTGCGCTCGGCGTTGCGTGAAGATCCTGATTACATCCTGGTGGGTGAGTTACGCGACCTTGAAACTATCCGACTGGCGATGACTGCTGCCGAGACTGGTCATCTCGTATTTGGTACATTGCACACGAACTCGGCGGCTGAAACCATTGACCGTATCATTGATGTGTTTCCTGCCAATGAGAAGCCAATGATTCGTTCAATGCTGTCTGAATCATTGCGCGCGGTGATCTCGCAGAACTTGCTGAAGAAGGTGGGCGGAGGACGGATTGCGGCGCACGAGATTATGGTTGGTGTTCCAGCCATCCGTCACTTGATCCGTGAAGATAAGGTTGCACAGATGTACTCCTTGATCCAGGCAGGGCAACAGCATGGTATGCAGACACTCGACCAGAACCTAAGGGATCTGGTCAGGCGTGGTTTGGTGACACGTCAGGAGGCGCAGCTATATGTAAGGAGTCGGGATAGCCTGCATTAACTCTAGGTGTTATGTTGACCAGACTTAAATGCTGGATCATACGACTTGGTGGACTTACTTTTAAGGTGTGTACGGAGCCGCATCTGGTGTTTTTTCTGGGTTGCACATCAGTGCCATGAACGCCGCTGATGCCTTGGCTGGAGGTGTTTCAATGAGCGATGTCGATTTCACTTCTTTTCTAAGGTTGATGGTACACAAGAAGGCCTCGGACTTGTTCATTACCGAAGGCATGGCACCATCTATCAAGGTGCAGGGGCATATTGAGCCGGTGACGCAGGTTCCCTTGTCGGCGAGCCAGGCACACGGCATGGTGTTTGGCATTATGACTGCACGGCAGCGCGAAGAATTTGAACGGACGCACGAGTGTCAGTTTGCTCTGACGAAGCAAAATGTGGGTCGTTTCAGGGTCTCGTGCTTCTATCAGCGCGGTTGTGTGGGGATGGTGCTGCGCCGGATTAATTCAGAAATTCCCACTATCCGTGAGCTTGGTCTGCCGGCGATGCTAGAGCGGCTGGCAATGAGTAAGCGTGGAGTTGTTATGTTTGTGGGGGCGACCGGTACCGGAAAATCCACTTCGGTGGCTGCGTTGATTGGTTACCGTAATAAGCACTCGAACGGTCATATTATTACCATCGAAGATCCTATTGAGTTCGTACACAAGCACGATCATTGCATCATTACCCAGCGCGAGCTGGGTATTGATACCGATAGCTGGGAGAATGCGCTTAAGAACACCTTGAGACAGGCCCCTGATGTCATCTTGATTGGTGAGGTACGTACACGCGAGACCATGGAGTATGTAATCAATTTTGCCGAAACAGGGCATTTGTGTCTGTGTACCTTGCATGCGAATAATACCAATCAGGCGCTCGACCGGATAGTGAACTTTTTCCCCGAAGATCGACGTCAGCAATTGCTGGTGGATCTGTCATTGAATCTGCGCGGCATCGTGGGACAGCAGTTGATCCCGACGCCAGACGGCAAGTCCTTGCGCCTGGCGGTGGAACTGATGCTGGGTACGCCCCTGGTGCAGGACTACATCCGTCAGGGTGAGATCTATAAACTCCAGGAGGTGATGAAAGCATCGGTTAACCTTGGCATGAAAACCTTCGATCAAAGTCTTCTTGAGCTTTACCGTGCTGACCAGATCAGCTACGAAGACGCCCTGCTCCATGCCAACAGCGCTAATGAGGTGCGCCTAAGTATCAAATTGGCCCAGAGTGGTAACGCGAATTCTGCCGCCCAGGGGCTGGTAGAGCTGAAACTGGAAGACAAGCATGAGCATTGCCCAATGGGTCGTACGGAAGGGTAGCGAATATGCGTAGCCTTTTGTTGTCGCGGTGGCACACTTTAAGTGGTTTCTGATCAGCGCGTCAGCAATTCATCCAGTACTGCCATGCGCATGAACACGCCGTTGGCTACTTGCTCAAGAATATGAGACTGCACACCATCGGCGACGTTCGAGGCTATTTCAATCTCGCGATTGAGTGGACCGGGATGCATGACCAGACAGCCTTTTGCAGCACGCGCCAGGCGCTTTTGGTTAAGTCCATAGCGGTGAAAGTAGCTGGCCTTATCTGGGACATCGCTGGCTGTCATGCGTTCTTTTTGTAGGCGTAGCAGGATGGTCACGTCGGCACCTTCAATGGCCTGGTCGAAATCTTCCATAATCTGGCATGACGGATAGTCGAATGCTTCAGGCAGGAGTGTGGCCGGGCCGCACAGGCGAATCTGCTTTGTACCCAGCGCGGTTAGCGCGTGTACATCCGAACGTGCCACACGTGAATGGCAAATGTCACCGCAGATGGTGACAGTCAGATTTTCAAAATCAGGGCGATACTGATAAATAGTGAGTGCATCGAGCAAACCCTGAGTAGGGTGGGCGTGGTGACCATCACCGGCATTGATGATGGCTACGGCGCTCATCGCGTGGCGTGTCAGCTCGTCGGCAATACCGGTGTTCTTGTGGCGCACGACGATCGCATCCAGGTGCATGGCCTCCAATGTATGCAAGGTATCGTGCAGGACCTCACCCTTGGCGGTGGAAGACCATCGGGTATCGAAGTTCACCACATCGGCACCGAGGCGGTAGGCGGCCAGTTCAAATGAAGTGCGGGTACGCGTAGAGGGCTCAAAGAACAAGTTGAGCACGGTGCGCCCGGCCAGTGTGTTTAACTTACGGGTGCCGTGCGCACAGGCATCACGTATGGCGATGGCCCGCTTGATCAAATGCACAATGGTGATACGAGGCATGTGCTCAAGGGTGGTAAGGTGGCGCAGGCGTGCGGTCATGGCGGAAAGGGTGGCGTGGTGCGGGTGGGACTACTGGGCGATGCACTAGCAAGCCAGCGTTCGAGGATCATCGCGGCAGCTTCGGCATCTATTTGTGAGGCATCGCGCCGTCGCCTGATGCCGGCCTTGCGCGCGGCAGCGAAGCGGCGACTGGCTTCCTGCGAACTATGGCGCTCATCAATCATCACTACGGGGAGCTGATAGCGTTGTGAGAGTTGTGCGGCGAAGCGTCGGGCACGGCGACTTGCCGCCTGTTCACCCCCTTGCAACGTAAGTGGCAGCCCGACTACCAGGGTGTAGGGCTGCCATTTACGTTGCAGCTTGTCCAGGGTGGACCAATCAGGTCCTTTGGTGTACACAGCGAGCACAGACAGCCCGCGAGCGGTGACGGTCATCTGGTTTCCGATGGCCACGCCGATCAGCTTATCACCCACATCAAAACCGAAGACGCAGTTCATACGTGACCTGTGTAATCGGGTATTTGCAGTGGGTCGATACCAATCAGGCCAATCGCTGCGTTCCAGCGATTTTCCAGTAATGTGTCGAACACGATCTGCTCGCTGGATTTTACAGTAAGCCAGCTATTATCGCAGAGTTCCTGTTCAAGCTGTCCGGCTGCCCAACCTGCGTAACCCAGTACGACCAGCATTTTATGATGTGGCCCCTGACCGATGGCGAGCGCTTTGAGAATGTCACGTGAGGTGGTAACCGACCAAGTATCGTTGATACGATAGCTGGTATTCCAGTGTCCGTGTTCAAGATGCAACACAAAGCCACGTTCCTGCTGCAAAGGGCCACCGATCAGCACCGGGCGCTCAATTATACTGGGGATACGGCAGGGCAGTCCTGTCTGTGTCAGCACGTCGCCAAGGCACAGGTCGGAGAGCTGGTTCACCAGTAGCCCGATGGTGCCTTTGCTGTCATGCTTGCACAACAGGACCACGCCGCGGGCAAAGGGCGGATGAGTAAGCCCTGGCATGGCAATCAGAAAATGCCCGGCCAGGGAAGAGGCCTCTTGGTTGCTCACGCCCCTATTGTATGCCGACTGGCAACTGCTGTGAGCTTAAGCGTGCCTGCGGTGTCTGGAACATGTATTCAGTTTGTTGTTTTCGTAATGGCATCGAACAGCATGGCGGCGGTATGTAGTCCGTATTGCTGGTCGAGTTCGCGCATGCAGGTTGGCGAGGTGATGTTGATTTCAGTCAGGTAGCTGCCGATTACATCCAGCCCCACGAACCGTAACCCGCGACGGCACAGTTCCGGTGCGAGTTGGGCAGCAATCCAGTAGTCACGCTCAGACAGGGCGACCCCCTCGCCATGACCACCAGCGGCCAGGTTGCCACGAAACTCTTTACCCTGTGGGATGCGTGCCAGGGCGTAAGGTAGCGGTTCGCCGTCAACCAGGAGAATACGCTTATCACCAGTATTGATTTCGGGGATGAATTTCTGCGCGAGGGTGAAGCGGCGATGTTGGCCGTTTGCATCGCCGCCCAGTAAGGTTTCCAGCATCGAATTGAGATTGCTGTCGCCATCCCTGACGCGGAAAATGCCGCGACCACCCATACCATCTAAAGGTTTGAGTACGGCTTCGCCGTATGTGCTTACAAATCGGCGTAGCTCCTTGGCATCACGGCTGACCAGGGTGGGGGCAATGCACTGCGGAAATTGCAGCGCGAACAGTTTTTCGTTGCAGTCGCGTAGCGCGCACGGGTCGTTGATGACCTTAACTCCGGCGCGCTGGGCGGCTTCCAGCACGAAAGTATCGTAGATGAACTGACTATCGACCGGTGGATCCTTGCGTGGCAAAACAATGTCCATCGTGCGCAGGTCGCACCAGCTCCCCTCACCCAGGGTGAACCAGTTGCTGTTACGGTCCTCAACCTGCAGTGGCGCAAGCCGCGCCAGCGGGACACCATCACGCAGTGCCAGGTCACCTTGTTCCATATAAAAAAGAGCGTAGTCACGTTGTTGAGCTTCCAGTAACAGCGCAAGGCTGGTGTCTTTGGTGGGTTTGATAGTATGGATGGGATCCATCAGTATGGCGAGTGCACGAGTCATTGCAGGTCTCTTTAAGGGAATGTTTCTTGTAAGTGGAGAAGCGTGTCACGTTTGGTAACATGAGATTGCCCAGACCATGAAATTTGTGCGACAAGCGCGTGTAGGCAAGCGATTGTTCATCATAGAATTTTCCTTAAGCAAAAGGGAGATTGACGGATCGGTGTACAGGCGGTAAATATATGGATTTTAAGCGTTACCGGCATGGGGTGACAGGTGATGCCCTGGAACCGATGTTCTTGTTCAGGATTTCTTCTTCGCGCATTTTCCGCGTCAATGGGGTTATCTTTGAAGCAGGTTTCCGCTTGTACGTACGGAGGTGCTTAATTTGAATGTCAGCCATAAGGAGCTATCCGGTCTTAAGGTCATGGTGATTGATGATTCCAAGACCATCCGTCGTACAGCCCGGACGCTGTTGCAGAATGAGGGCTGCGAAGTGCTCATTGCCGTGGATGGTTTTGAAGCGCTTGCGAAGATTTTTGATCAGAAGCCTTCCCTTATCTTCGTTGACGTTATGATGCCGCGGCTCGACGGCTATCAGACTTGCACGCTTATCAAGAACAACCCGCAGTTTTCTGCCACACCTGTTATTATGCTAAGCTCCAAGGACGGTTTGTTCGACAAGGCTCGTGGTCGTGCGGTCGGCGCACAGCATTATCTCACCAAACCTTTTACCCGTGAGGAATTGCTCGGTGCCATTCGTTCGCATATCAAAACGACGACAAAGCAGTGACTGCCGAAATGAAAGGAGGAACGATTGCGAGCTCTGACTGCCCTCGCGCGGGCAGTAAATTTGCGCACGGAAGGCCCCCGGCTTCAGAAACGCACAGAGCAGGCAAGAGCTGGTGTGGACTGGTTACCCTCAAGTGTGGTGCAAGATAGTCATGGGTAGTGCCGTCCCGTCTCCTTTTACGATTCTAGCCCGCTATGAACAACTGGCCTTGGTGCATGCGTTTGATTCTGCCAAGAATCGCCAAAGCATAGCGCTTTGGCGGGGAATTGCTTATCGCGCCGGCCATGCTAATTTTGTCAGCGACCTTGAAGAGATCAACGAACTGCTGTTTGTGCCAGTACACGCGCCCGTAGCTGGTGCCTTTTCGTGGTTGCTTGGCGTGACCCAAGTGCGCAGGAAACTCTTGCCAGTGGTTGATCTGGGGAGCTTTCTTTTCGGAGAACAGACGGTTTTTTCTAAGCGTAATCGTCTTTTGCTGGTGCCGCAGGGCGGTGGTGAAGTGGCTTTGTTGGTGAACGAAGTATTTGGTCAACGTACTGTTGAGACAGCGCAGCATAGCCAGATCATTGCTGAAGACGATCCGCAGATGAGCCGCTTTGTGCAGGGGCGGATCAGGCTGGAGGAAGAGTCATTTACAGTGCTGAGTATGAAGCAACTGACCAATGCAGCGGCGTTCCGTCAGGCAGGTCCGATGGAAGAGTCATCCACAGATGCTAGCCTGCTTGGTTTCATGTGATTCTATCGCGTAGCGGGGTTGGTGTGTGAATGCAGATCGTGATGCCGTGAATGTAGTCGTCGCGATCAAGACATTGAAAATCTGTTTATATCGCTAGGTCAACAACCGCAAAATCATTGTCTAGATCTTAATGATGGGACAGGGGAACAGGTTGCCTGATGTCGGGATATAGACGCTTCTTTATTTTTATGCGTTCTTTTTCTAACGGGCTTGGATCACCCTTGTGCTGGCCACTGCTTCCGCTCTGGCTGTTGGTGGCCCTGCTGCCGTTTGGGCGCAGTGCTGAACTGGGTACATTGTGGTGCTTGATCGCACTGCTTGCCCGGATAGTTCGGTTAGGGCCGGTCTCATTTTGGCAGGAGCAAAGCGGTGGTACAGCGTTTTTGTTGTTACTTGGTGCTTATGTGGGTGCGGCTCTGTGCTCGACCCTTGGCGCTCTGGTACCGGCCAAAACCTGGTTGTGTATCGCCGGATTAGTGCGTTATTTTGCGTTGGGGCTTTACGCCAGTAGCGTGCTTCGGCGAGGTAGTGTTTTGTTCAAGTTTTACGATGGTGTGGCGCTGATTGTGGTGGTATGGGTCGTGGTGGCGTGGTTGCAAATGCTTACGGGTTGGCATGTGCGTGGCGTGACGGTTGGTCCTTATCTTACCGGTCTGTTTGGTGATAATCTGAAGTTCGGTCCGACCTTGGCTGTGCTTTCAGCTTTTGTGTTATGGGTGGCACGTGAACGTTGGGGTATGCGTGCCGCATGGCTGGCATTCACGTTGCTTCTTGGGCCGATACTTCTGGCCGGCTCGCGTTCGGCCTGGTTGTCTTACCTGTTGGTGGCGCTGCTATTTGCAGGTGACTCGACAGTCTCTAGATGTCGATTTGTCGGCAGGTGTGCTTTGGGTGCCGTGCTGTTGTTGCTGGCCGTTGCTCTGGCCTGGAAGGTATCGACGCATTTTGATGTACGCGCGGAGCGCTCGCTTGGGCTGTTTCGTGGTGACGCACAGGGTTTGGATAGTGCCCTGACGGGACGAGTGGATATCTGGCGCGTGAGTATGCGGATGATCGCTGCGCATCCGTGGTTCGGTGTGGGCGTACGTGGATTTCGCTATGGTTACCCGCACTATGCGCCAACCAATGACCACTTCGTGGTGATTGAACCTTGTGGTGTGGGGCAAGGCGCATGCCATCCACATCAATGGCTTCTTGAAGTGCTGGTCGGCTCCGGAGTCGTGGGTTTGATGTGTTGGCTGCTGGCGATAGTCTGGGCCTGTCGACGCTGGTACTACGCGGCGAGCATGACGCGGTGGTTTGCTTCTCCACCTGCGTTGGCGCTGGTAGCGATGTTATTCCCGTTTAATACGCATCTTGCTTTTTATTCCGCCTGGTGGGGTTTGCTGTTTGCCTGGTTGGTATCGTGCTGGTGTGCAGCCTTGTATGTGGTTGACACTTCTTAAGAAATACGCCGAACAAAAGCTAGGTGTAAGTGCGACGGATTGTTCCAATGACCCATAAGATAGATGCTTAATTTTTCATTTTGTGGTTGCTGCGGTAGACTGACGCGGTTGTACATTGATCAGAAAACCAAAGGATGTTGTTATGAATATGAAAAACTTATTGTTTGCGACTGGTTCAGTGTTTGTTGCAATCACCGGAAGGGCTTCTTCTTCTGGTCCGTACATGGTGAGTGCTGGTGACCGGACTAGTGGTGAGCTTATCTACGCCAGTGTGCCGGCCAAGGTTTCTCTTACTCTGTTGGGACTTAAATTCCCGGTGATGATTGATTGTGACCAAGGCATGATCGGCGGCAAGTTTCATCTTGGAAAGAATGTGACAGGCGATGGTGTGGCGAGTATTGATGTTGTTGGGTTCCAGCGCTGTCGTAGTGAGCATTTTCGGGGTTTAGTGCATCTGACGGCGTCGGGTCCATGGCAGATCAACGCGATGGGCGTTCCAGGAAGCAATCCGATGGTTATGTCTATTAGCAAGGTGAGTCTGCGTGTGGCGGGCACTACGACCGAGGGCGAAAACTGCTCGATCGAACTTAGCGGTTCTCTCAGCCGCAAATTTCATCAGGATACTCAGTCGCTTAGCCGTTTTGCGATCAGAAGTAAGCTCTATGTCAGTCAGGAGCACGGTTGTCCAGAAGATTTCTTCTGGCCAAGAGGAAGAACAGAAGCGGTTTTTTCGGGGCCGAATGAAGTGATTCAGAACGCCGTCGGTCCGATCAAGATACGTTAAAGACACGGCACGGCAGACGCACGCCTCAATGAGGCGTGCATATTGATGATGTTTTGATGATATCGGTCAGTGGGGTAAACGATGCGGCTTCCGGCAACTTATTGACCGCTGATATTGGGCTGGTCATCGCGCGCGATTGGAGGCAGTATGGCGTCGAGGGGAGGTCGAGGGGAGTGTGTCGGGAGACATTGCGCCGCCAGAGACGATAAAAGCCATGGCTTGGTCCATCGTCCAGTCAGTGGGCGTTAGTTCTTCGACGGGAAGTAGTTCCAGATAGCCGCCGGTCGGGTTGGGTGTGGTGGGAATATACACAGCGGCCATGTCACGGTTACTACCTTCTTCGATCAAGGTGCGTGTTACGAAACCTACGACCTTCATTCCTGGTCTTGGAAATTCGACCAGGACCACACGCTGTGTGCCATTGGGTTTTTTTTGCAGCATCACCATGAGCTTTTTGGTGCCACCGTAGATGGTTTGCACGAGCGGGATACGCTCAATCAGGCGGTCGAAGGCATCCAGTACGCGCCGACCAATCATCCGGTTTGCCAGGCCGCCAAGTAGGTAAAAAGCGATTAAGGTAAGCAGCATGGCGAGAATGAAGGTCGGCCAGCGTTGCCTGAGCGTATCGGCAACGTGTGGTGCAATTGGTGTGAGCGCATTGACGACGGTGCTGATGAGCGGCGCACCGAGGTTGGCCAGCAGGCCCAGCACAAACTTGAAGACTAGCCAGGTGACCCAAAGCGGGACAAAGGTCAGTAAACCTGTGATTAGATAGAGTTTGATGCGCGGCATGGACTTGCGGTGGCATGTCTTGAAAGGAAGGCAGTCCGATTGTACAGGAATTTATGGATTTCTAGGTTCCATGAATAAGGTTTGAATAAAATATGATAATTGTCATACTATTACCTTTTTTAGATAATCTTTGTTTAAATAAATAACCGCTCATTCTCAGGCTTATTGCTTAGTTGATATACCAAAATCTTTCTGCATGCAGAATTGTGATCTGCTTCACACTATTGCCAATAAAATATCCATACATTTGAATGGTGACTGCTTTTTTTTGTGTGGTGTTCGGGCATCCTCATCTCATGAGGATACTAAAGAATTCTCTTTTTACGTCCTGAACGAGTCAAGGGTTGACTTGTTCAGATTTTCTGAGAAAGACGACTGTCCCAATAAGGGCGAATTCAGTAATAAAAGGAGTTACCACTTATGCTTAGGCTTAATGCGTTTACACGTAGTTTAATTGCGTCTGGAGTATTCGCTTGTCTGTCGGTCAGTTGTTATGGTGCTGTATTCCATCGGGTCACGGTGCCTCGGGATGTACCTGAACCTAATGGACATTGGGTGGGTGGTTATTATTCAAATTGGTCGTATTGGCGTGGGGGTGCCTCTATCAAAAAGCTGGATCAAATCAGATCCCAGGCAGGATCAGCCAGTTTCGTCACTTATGCGTTTCTTGGCGTTACAAACAGCGCTATTCTGGCAAAAAAATTGCCCTACTATGGTGGCGTCAAGTTGAATGCCAAACAACAAGGGACACCAGGTACGGTGGTTGATCCCGAGGCGCTTGCAGAAACTCAGATCAAGAAGTGCACTGCTTACCCTAAGGATTATAGTGCCTGCGCCAAGGCAGCAGTGTATCCTTACTTAAAGTCATATGCATCATCCAATAACCGGATTATTCTTATGGCATCTATTGGTGGCTGGAGTTATACCAGTCGATTTAGTGGTTTTTACCAGGATTACAAGAAAAATCCTGATGTGCTGAACAGATTTATTGAATCAGCAAAAAACTGGTTGAAGGGACATCCAGAATATCATGGTTTTGATATTGACTGGGAATATCCTGGTTACGGGCATGGTGGCACGCCTGGTGGCTCGCATGCTGGTGAAGGCACCCTGTATACCCTGATGATGAATAAATTGCGTAAGATGCTCGACCAGCTCGGTAATGAAAGAAATAGGCATTACTATTTGACTAGTGCTATTGTAACCACATCGATCAAGGCTAAGGGCGAAGCGGAGCAAGGAGTCGACTGGAAGGCGGTTGGCAAGGACGTGGACTGGTTTAACATCATGGCCTTTGATATTAATGGTGAATTTAATGCGGCGAAAGAGAGCGATGCCGAAGCATTGGCCACAGCCAATCCGGATGATTTAAAAGATGCAATTGAGTATTATATCAGTATCGGTATACCTTCACGTAAACTTCTTTTGGGGCTTCCCGCTTATGCCCGTGAGATGCTGGTCAGTGATGCGCCTGGTGAAGATAATAAATATGGTTACGCAGGAAACTTGCATTATCCGGGTTATAAGAAGTTTTTTAATGCGTTTAAACAGGAATACTATAAGGATAACAAGGCTTACTTTGCTTATCAGGATAATCCCAATGCAGAGCCTTATTACCCTGCCGGTGGCATGGTTGATGCAACGGGGGCCTACGACTATCAATGTTTCCTGAAACCTGTGACCGGAGGCAAGGCAACTGATAACTGTCCTTTTTTGAAGAAGCTAGATAATCGGGGAAGTATTGGACAGATGCCACCATCAGGGTTACATTTAAGTTCTCCAGTAGCGGGGGTGGCCTGGTTGTCTGGAAACCAGAAAAACATTAAGGCTATCTTTAAAAAATCTCCGGCATCCACTTATCCAGCCTATCCAGTTTTTACAATAGATACGCAGGATGTTGTGCATTACAAGATAGAAAATCTGGTCAAGAAATACAAGATGGGTGGCGTCTGGTTCTGGGAGTTGAGCGAGGATGCGCTCAAAGCGCCTAAGTACGCTCTGTTTACTCAGGCGTGCAAGGATTTAGGAGAAAATGGGAAATGCCTGGTTTCAGAAAACAATATAGATAAGGGGAAGGTTCATCCTGGGTTATGCGGTGATGATGATGTCAATTGTGTGTCCATAAGCAACAATTCAGGTCATATGCATGATAATTACACCTTGCTGGACGGAAAAGATAAGGTGTACCGTTTTAATAATATGCAGGGCGAATGTGATGATGATGAAAGTTGTGTCAAGCACGTCTCGTTAGGAGACGCTGAAACCAGGTTTATCATTAACCCAACAGGTTCCAGTCAGTGCCAGGGAACCACGACGGGAGACGCAGCGATCCTGTGCGATGTGAATACACTGACATGTAACTGCCATCCGCAATAAAAAATAAAAGGGGAGGAAAATGTCTGGTTGATAGATGTTGAGTTTGCAGGCGGTACCTTAAGATGTACCGCCTGCTTTATTTATCAGTTTGCAGGGCCGTAGCCTTGATGTTTTGTTAGCGGACTTGCCTGATCCTGTCGTCCCAGTGCCTGTGCCAGCGTACCGACCCGCATGCGTAATGTTGCCAGATCAGGAGCACATACGGTGGTATGTCCCACTTTACGTCCCTGACGCGGTTGTTTTCCGTAGTCGTGCCAGTGGGCATCAACGGTCGCAAGCACTGCTTTTTCGTCTGGCAAGCTTCCAATCCAGTTGAACATGGCCGCATGACCGCGCATGCCAGTATCGCCAAGAGGCATGCCGAGAACCGCGCGCACGTGGTTCTCGAACTGGCTGGTGCGAGATCCTTCAATGGACCAATGACCTGAGTTATGCACTCGCGGTGCCATTTCGTTACCGATCAGTTGACCATCCTTGACAAATAGTTCCAGTGTAAGTACGCCCACGTAGTCAAGCCGTTTGGCTAGATGGTGTACCAGCGTAGTGGCTTGTTCCCGCAAGCTTTCATTCCCCGGCGCCGGGGCGAGGCTTAGTGACAAAACACCATCGATATGCCAGTTGCCGGTGAGCGCCCAGGTGTGGCATTGACCGTCGCGGCCTACGACTGCAAGGACTGACAGTTCTCGATCGAAAGGTACGAAAGCTTCCAGAATCAACCCATGGCCAAGTGCGAAGTCACCCAGACTGGACCAGGCTGCCTCGGCATCTTCCAGCGTTTTCAGGCGGAACTGTCCCTTGCCGTCGTAACCTAGTCGCCGCGTTTTGAGTATGGCTGGTACGCCTATGGCCTTGAGCGCGGCATCGAGACCGGTGCGGTCATTGACTACCTGGAAAGCGGTGGTGGCAATCCCGCACTCGCGAAACAGCTTTTTTTCACTGAGACGGTCCTGTACCACCGCCAGCACCTCTGGATTTGGATAGACCGGTACATGCTTGGCGAGTCGGCGTACTGCTGTCACTGGAACGTTCTCAAAATCGAAGGTCACTACATCTACCTGTCCGGCAAAAGCGAGAAGGGCATTGTGGTCTTCCCAGTCGGCGCGGATCAATGGACTGATCTGCCCGGCGCAAGCATCAGCTGCGTTATCCAGTACCAGGGTTTTGACGCCCAGTGGGGTGGCTGCCAGTGTCAGCATGCGCGCTAGCTGGCCACCACCAAGGATACCGAGTACGGGTTGTCGATCAGTGTTCATGTGCGTGGATCCGGTTGGTCGTGTACAGTCTGGGTTTGCCTTGTCCGATAATTGTTCAAGGCAGTAGCCAAATCCTGGTTGCTAAGGGCTAGTATGGCAGTGGCGAGCAAGGCTGCGTTCACTGCCCCTGCACGCCCAATGGCCAGGGTGCCCACCGGAATGCCGGCTGGCATCTGGACGATGGAAAGTAGTGAGTCCATGCCTTGGAGTGTCCCTGACTGTATGGGTACTCCGAGCACTGGAAGAGGTGTTTTGGCGGCCAACATGCCTGGCAGATGGGCGGCACCACCGGCTCCGGCGATGATGACCTGGATACCATGCTGGGAGGCTTCTTCTGCATAACTGAACAGATCATCGGGTGTGCGATGAGCCGATACTACGCGCACCTCATGCGGCACACCCAGTTCAGTCAATACTTCGGTTGCGTGGCGCATGGTCTCCCAGTCCGAGCGAGAACCCATAACCACGCCGAGTTTTGCCGATCTAGCGATTCCTGTCATAGTCGAAACGTCCAAAAAGGGTTATTGTACGAGTCTTTGGTTTTCCCGATGAATGAACCCATGGATAAGCGCCTACTTCAGATTCTGTGCTGTCCGGTCAGCAAGAAGCCGGTACGTTTGGCAAGCTCTGCAGAGCTTGCTGCACT
>JAAXIA010000188.1 GCA_012270595.1 Rhodanobacteraceae bacterium
CATGTACCCTTCTATCATCAGTGCCGCACGAACTTCGCTTGTTTCTTGTTTTAACTAAAAAGCTCGTAAATTCAACGCCAAGGCTTCCTGCACGCCAGAAAAAAATACGCGATTATTTTTTATCGTGGTACATCGTTACCATCTACGATGGAACATGGGTGGAACTTTTTTGTGTGAAAACTCGAACGTACATCTTCCTTCATGATCGCTAAGGATCATTGCCCGGGCCCACTTTCCTGGCGCGCCCTCACCAATATCGTGCTGGCTACCATCACTCACCTCAGCCGTACTCCAACTCCCAGGGCTATAAACGTCAATGTAACAATCACGCTTGCCCTTGGCGTCGTCCGTACCATATTCCACACAATTTCTATCCTTTGGTGCATCCGGGAAAGCGCATCCTTTGTGATAGATGACCTTGGCATGGGCTGACAACCCAAAACCGGCCACCGCCACTGCCACAAGCATACCGGAGTAAAGTTTTTTCATTTCCTATCTCCTTTCGCTGTTTTGGAAGATCGCTGTCTATTGGAAGAGAAACTGAATGATCACAAACATCGTTTTATTACCTGCATCAGCATTGGTCAACACCGCTGATCAACACCGACCCTCATATGGTGCATGACTTATCACCATAATTCCATAGCACCATGCGCCACGCATTAAAAAGCGTTCATTTTAACAGCGCAAAAGGGACTTCCCTCCCGGCAGGAAAACACGCGATGAAGTCCCTACTTTGACACTCCCCCGATTGAACCCAAGCATGCTCAGGCAACAAACAGTCCACGCATTTTCTTCATGGAACTGGCCTCGATCTGGCGAATGCGTTCGGCGGAAACACCATACTGGTCAGCAAGCTCCTGTAGCGTGGTCTTGTTCTCATTGAGCCAACGGCGCTGAATGATGTCACGCGCGCGCGGATCAAGCTCCAGCAGTGCCTCACGCAGCGTTTCCATGCGATTATCGACCAGGTCAGCATCGGCGATGTTATCGTACGGATCAGCGCCCTCATCGACTAGGAATGTCGACGGTACCGGTTTGGCGTTATCATCGGTCTCCGTCGGCGCCTCAAAGCCAATATCGCGTCCCGACAGACGCAATTCCATTTCGCGCACAGTCGCCTCTGGTACACCCAGATCTTTAGCAACGGCACGCACTTCATGGGCATTCATCCACCCTAACCGCTTCTTGCTCTTGCGTAAATTAAAGAACAGCTTGCGCTGTGCCTTGGTAGTAGCCACCTTGACGATGCGCCAGTTACGCAGGATAAATTCGTGCATCTCAGCGCGAATCCAATGGACCGCAAAACTAACCAGACGCACCCCCTGATCAGGGTCAAAGCGCTTTACTGCCTTCATCAGCCCGATGTTTCCTTCCTGAATCAGGTCAGCCAATTGCAACCCATAGCCGGCATAACCACGCGCCACGTGAACCACAAAGCGCAGATGCGACATGACCAGTTTTCTAGCCGAATCAAGGTCGTTGTCCTGATGGAAGTTGCGTGACAGCGACTGCTCCTCTTCTTGAGTGAGCACGGGAATACGATAGACTGCCGAAATATAGGCATCCAGACTCCCAACGAGACCAGGTACCGGGAAATTGGCGGTTACCAAGGCTTGAGACATGTTAAACCTCCTGAATATAGGCTGTCATTCTAGCACCTTGAAGATTGGAGTGCTAAATAAGCGGATTAGTTCCGCACATCACCCCTCAAGCAGCGGAAGTGACCAGTCGACAGGAGTATGCCCCCTGCTTTCCAGATAACGATTGGTAGTGGAAAAATGGGCACAGCCAATAAAGCCGCGATGGGCGGATAACGGAGAGGGGTGGACCGACTTCAGTACGCAGTGGCGATGACGGTCAATGAATTGCCCCTTACGCTGGGCGTAACTACCCCAAAGCAGGAACACCAACCCCTCACGTTCACGGTTAAGCGCGTCGATGGCAGCGTCGGTAAACCCCTCCCAGCCCTTACCCTGATGCGAGGCAGCGCGTCCTTGCTCCACCGTCAATACGCTATTAAGTAACAATACACCACGTTCAGCCCAAGGTATGAGGCAGCCATGATGGGGCATTGGTAACCCAAGATCACGGCTTACTTCGGCAAAAATATTCTTGAGCGAGGGTGGTAGCGACACACCGGAGCGCACTGAAAAGCATAAGCCATGGGCCTGGCCTGGGCCATGGTAAGGATCCTGTCCCAAAATGACCACACGCACAGCATCAAAGGGTGTCTGCGTAAAGGCAGCGAACATATCTGACCCAGGCGGGTAGATGATCTTGCCGCTACGCTTCTCCGCGCGCAGAAAACCAGCGAGCGCGCACATATCTGGGCGCCGAAGATAGTGTCCAATGCGTGCTTTCCACGATGCTTCGAGGCGAATCTGCGCCTCCGTCACCACCGGCAGCGACCTCAAGCTGAACGCCGCAGACAACGTGCGCTAACCAGCCGCGCGCCAAGCCAGCCCAATACAGCAGCTGCAACTGGAATGCCAAGCAATACCTGCCACGGCAAGCCTCTGATGATAAGCCGCCCCGCATAGACCGG
>JAAXIA010000186.1 GCA_012270595.1 Rhodanobacteraceae bacterium
ACCATGCACACGCGCATACCATGGTTGGCCCCATCACGAAAACCCGCCGATACCCCCACGGGATTATACAAAAGCTCCTTGTGATTGCCATCAGCGTGCAGGCAGGTTGCATAAATGCCCGGTTCGCTGGCAGCCTCCAACACTACCGCTCCAGCACCATCACCAAAAAGCACACAGGTTTCGCGCTCGCTCCAGTCGAGCATGCGCGTCAGTGTTTCGGCGCCAATCACCAATACTTTTTTCGATTGCCCACTTTTAATGAACTTGTCAGCGACGCCGAGGGCGTAAACAAACCCCGAGCAAGCAGCATTGATATCAAAGGCGGCACAATCAGTTACGCCCAGCCGATGCTGCACAAGACAGGCCGTAGACGGGAAAATAATATCGGGCGTTGTCGTGCCAAGCACAATCAAATCAAGTGCAGAGGCTTTGATATCTCCAGCTTCCAGCGCACGTTTGGCCGCCAAGTAGGCCAGGTCACCCGTGGTCTGCCCCTCAGCAGCAATGTGGCGCTGGGTGATACCGGTACGACTACGGATCCAGGCATCACTGGTATCCACCGTCTTTTCCAGATCGGCATTTGTCACCACCCGTTCGGGAAGTGCGCTGCCAGTAGCGATGATACGGGAGTAAATCGGCTCCATTTACTGGCCTTCCATAAAGAAAGGAGGCCCAACACCACAAGGATCCAAGTACCCAGACACCTCCCGCAATGCGGAAAGTTCGCTCAACACTGGGGATCCAAGCATACTCACACCCCGGCGACCCGTCACCGCATCACCTACTAAAACGGGGAAATCCTTTAGCTTGATCAATCTTCGTCAACTACTGCCGCAGCAGTCTGGATCACTTTCTTGCCGCGATAGTAGCCATCAGCAGTGACATGATGACGCAGATGCTTCTCACCACTGGTTGGATCCGTCGCTAACTGTACTGCGGTCAGCTTATCGTGGCTACGACGCATTCCACGGGTGGACGGGGTACGGCGGCTTTTGGCTACGGCCATGTCTGTTCTCCATGTCAATCATTCATGTTCGCGCCATGACGCGAACGTATATAACGTTTATTGTCCGTCGTTTTGCCATGAAACGCCCCCCTCCCCCCGGACATGTTCAATGAACGTATCCGTACTCTAAGAAGAGGACATATCTTCGCCTATTGTAACTTTTACTGCGACTCAAAGTCAAATACGGGAAAGAGAACCCAGTACAACCGGATTAATGGGTTTCGTGGCATCGCCACAGTTTGAAAAGGTTCCCGTAAGCGAATGAACACTACATTGAACAACGCTGGATCGCCTGGCATCAATTAAAAAAGCGTGCGTTCCACGTGCATCAAGCACTATGTGTGCAGGATAAAAAAGGCCGTTTGCACCTGTATCGGTGCAGCCTGAAAACACGTTTGTAACCGGATGAACGGCACACTGAATAACTCGCCCCGCCAAAAAATCCGTTATAAAAACACGGGTCCCTTTCGCATTAAACACCACGGAACTGGGCGTCCTGGCACCGCTGAAGGCTGTTGGTTTGCAGTCCGAAAGCATCGGCGTATCAGGAGCAGCATGCGAGTCAACTCTGCACCGAATCATCTCATGAGCAACAGGGTCGGCAATAAGTGCGTAAGTCCAAGCTGGATCAAGAGCAATACCCGTGATCTTGCTTTTAGCAACATCATGCCTGATCAAACCCGCATCCATGCAAAGAAAAAACCTGCCTGTAGCAGGATTGATACCGCATTGCATAACCTTTCTGTTCAGCGCATCCGTTATCAGAACCCGCGTCTGGTCTTTTTTAAACACCATATCGGTAGCCATGCCAACCCCTGCCGTGCCCATGCTGCCACAATCCGAAAAAGCACCAGTAGCAGGGTCGACCGCGCATCTTACAAAACTGACGCGCCCCATTACAAAAGCGCGAGTCCCCTCCGCGTTGAGTCTGATCGTGCTGATGTCATCATCACTGAAACCATCGACAAGTCCGCTGCCCCCCGTGTCATCACAGTGTGAAAAGCTACCGGAATGAGGATCCATGCTGCATTGGATGACCCGATGCTGGTGGTCACCATTATCCGTCACAAAAGCACGCGTGCCATCAGCATTAATAGCAATGCCCGCAGCCTTGATAATGACGGTCCCCGCACGGGAAGCCTTTAGCCCCCAAAACGCAGCACAGGAAAAAAACGCGATAGCCACATAAACGCACAAATACGCTCTATTCACGAACCACTCCTGCCATACTCTCAAAATATGGATATTAAAATGGTAAGCACGCTTGACTTAAGCAGGTTGTTGCCTTGATGCATCGTCGCAATAACCCCAATCTACTAGCGTCGCGATGATGGTTTTCTTGACATACACCTTCCGCTGCATAGATACCCATGGTGCCTGAGTGTAGCTCACTAAATGATCCCGCGCGACGGCAAGCCTAACAGGAAAACACACAAGCCCCCTATTCGGCAGGCGGCTAAACTCGATACACGTCTTCCCCTGCCCTGTAACAACACATCCTCATATCTGGAAACACCTGCCTTAATCCAGGCTTTCTTAAGAGCAACACAAGATCTGTCAAGGAGTTACGCATGAACCGTCTCCAGAAAAGCATCGGACTTGTTGCTTTCCTTCTACTTAGCTATACCACTGCCACCATCGGTGCTCTGGCTACCATAGAGGCGGATCGCTTCTACGAACAACTAATACAGCCCGGCTGGGCGCCACCAACCGCGGTGTTTGGTCCGGTCTGGTCACTGTTCTACACACTCATGGGAATAGCTGCCTGGCTGGTATGGTGTGAGGGAGGTTGGACATTGCATCGCTTTACCCTCGGGCTTTTTCTTGCACAACTGGCCTCCAATGGCCTGTGGAGCTGGTTGTTCTTCAACTGGAAACTCGGTGCACTGGCATTTGCCGACATCATGCTGATGGAGTTTTTGCTTGCATGGACACTACGGCGCTTCTGGTACGTCCGCAAGCTAGCCGGCGCACTGCTACTGCCTTATCTGGGCTGGCTGATATTTGCCAGTGCACTAAGCGGCGCGGTGTGGCAACTTAATCCCCATATGCTGGGCTTTCTGGTTTTTCAATCTGCAAAATCCGTCATGGGGTAGCCGCTTTATCTGAGTCTGAATCTGCTTTCCCCTCACCTTAACCACCTCTTCAATGCCGGCAAAAACAACAGGAGGTATAACATGAACCTAACTCTGGCATGGCTGACCGGATGGCTCGCCTGTGCATTCATCATGGCTGTCGGTTGGGACTGGCAGCGACGCCACCACCGGGTCGGTATTGTCGATGTGTTATGGGCAACCGGTCTTGGTGGAAACGCCGTGTGGCTGGCCCTCATCGGCCACGGGCAAGCCATGCCACGCCTACTGCTGGCCGTTTGTGGCGGCGTATGGGCATGGCGCCTGGCCTACCACCTGTGGCGGCGCCTTCGCCGGGAAGAAGATGGTCGTTACCTGCAACTGCTTGCGCGCTGGCATGGTCATCAAGGCAAATTATTTATCTTCTTCCAGGTGCAAGCCACGCTAATTGCACTATTTGCGCTCCCCTTTATAGCTGTGGCAGGCAACACTACGCCAAGCATTAACGCGCTACTGCTTGGCGTAGTGATTTGGCTAGTCAGCCTACTGGGTGAAACCGTAGCCGATCACCAACTGGCGCAATTCCGCGCCCAGGCAAAAAATCATGGCAAGGCCTGCCGCCAGGGTTGGTGGCGCTACTCACGCCACCCCAACTATTTTTTTGAATGGCTGCACTGGTTCAGTTACGTCTGCTTCGCCATAAACGCACCTCTAAGTTGGCTAGCCTGGCTTGGCCCGTTGCTAATGTACATGTTTCTGCGCTGGATCAGCGGTATTCCCTGGACCGAGGCACAGGCATTGCGCACACGCGGTGATGATTATCGCAACTACCAGCACAGCACTTCCATGCTGTTTCCATGGTTTCCCAAAAATCCGTAACCAAGCACTAATTCATGCATGACGGACAGGGATTGACGTGTACAACCGCAGTGGATCCAGTAGTCAGCCTGGCTCCCCCATCCGTGTAATCTTTCGTACATGGGTTAATAACATCGGTTACATAAAACCATGCTCCGACCTTAACACTGTCTGGTCCTTCATGACGAAACTCAAACAGTAAGCGACAGTACAAGCTAAAATCTTCTGGATTGATGACGCTTACCGTCACCTTCGTGTCAAAAAAACCGTTGGTGTTAAACCGCCTAAACCATAAGTCATGATGGCCAGCTGCATAACCCCATCGGTCAATGACCCTTCCGTCGCACTGGTATGTTAGCGTAGCTCCTTCTATCGGATAATCAACAGCTATTTTATTAGACTGGCCTTCAGAGTGACAAAGCAAGCTCAAACTACGCCCCGATACGTTTTCCAGTTTTACCCGAAACCCCCAAACCATCTGCGTGCAAAAAAAGAAGCTTAAAAGCAGGTACAGAACGCCTTTCAAAAACCAGGTTATCAAAGGCATCAGATCACCTCCCAGAAGCCATTGTTACAACACAGTTTTATTAATACTTCCCGAAGAAAAATCATCCACCAAAGTTAATAATTGCTACCACTAGAAACCATCGCATTCAAGCTTCTTTCCGATTAATATGGTTTTGTCGTTATTAAATGACATATCAGCTTTATTACGCGATTGAATGGCTACGTAGTATAACCGGGTTCCCTTCCAGCAGGGAGCGTCATAATGCCCATCGGTAGAGAAAAAATCACCGGAAAAGTCTCTGAAATACAGCCAATATGTTTTTATGCCTATCCCATCATCATCGACAGCATAAAAAAATATGTTAAAAGACCCATGCTCGTAAGGCGTACTACAGCGAAGCCCCGACTTGAAATCAAAGCGCCAGTTTCCATTGTGAAGGCTCTCAAGAGCAAGTTTGTCAGAACAGGTCATTCTGACGGAAGCAGAGACAAGAGTCGCAGCAGTCGCCGTGATGCAAAAAATCAATACATATACCAAATATTTCGGTATTTTCATGATCAGCATCCCCCCTCTAGATGTGAAAAAACGCCACTAAAGAATCACAACTCCCCTGTGCAAGACTCTATACTCTTTTTCACTCAAAAAAATCAAGCAATTTATGACACACAGCAAAGCTTATTCAGCATTTAATCATGTCAACCAGGCCACGACCGCAGCTCTTAATCTGACCTTAACCCGCTCCATTCAGAACAAGCAGGTGCTCACACACCGCCTCATACAGTGCTGGCAACCGCTCCAGATCAACCACATTCACACATTCGTCCACCTTATGGATACTGGCATTGACCGGACCAATCTCAACCACATCGACCCCCAATGGCGCAATGAAACGCCCATCCGACGTACCACCCCCGGTGCTTTGTTCGGGTTCCATTCCACAAAGATCGCGACAAACGCCAAGCACAACTTCACGTAGACGCCCATCAGGTGGACTGAGGAAAGGTGTACCAGAAAGATTCCAGTCCAAGGTAAAATCCAGAGCATGCCGATGCAGTATTCCCTCTACCCGCGTACGCAGATCTTCCTGACGGCTGGCGGTGCCATAACGAAAATTGATCTGCGCCACCAATGTGCCCGGAATGACATTGGTCGCGCCAGCACCCGCGTTAAGACTGGATACCTGGAATGAGCTAGGCGGAAAATCGGCATTACCTTCATCCCAGCGCTGGGATGTAAGTTCAGCCAGCGCCGAAGCAAAGGCATGAATGGGGTTAAGCGCCTTCTCCGGGTAAGCCACATGTCCCTGTATACCGCGTACCGTCAGCGTGCCTGAAAGCGAGCCGCGCCGTCCGACGCGTATCAGATCACCAAGCTGCGCCTTCGCTGAAGGCTCACCCACCACGCACCAGTCCATACGCTCACCGCGCGCACGAAAATCAGCAGCCACCTTGCGCACGCCATCGAGGTTGGTTGGACCTTCCTCATCACTGGTTAGCAGCAGTGCCACCCGCCCTGGGTGGTTGGGGTGTACACCGACGAAACGTTCCAATGCCACAACCATGGCCGCTACGGATCCCTTCATATCCGCCGCCCCACGACCATAGAGGTAACCTGCGTCCACGCTTGGTGTAAACGGTGGGTAACGCCACGCCGATTCCGGCCCGCTGGGCACCACGTCGGTGTGACCAAGAAAAGTCAAAGTTGCCCCGCCCTGCCCATGCACCGCCCACAGATTATCTACCTCGCCATAACGCAGGTGTTCAATACGAAATCCCGCCAAAGCAAGCCTTTCGGCCAGTAGTTGCTGACAACCGGCATCAACAGGCGTCACCGAGCGACGGCGAATGAGTTCACAGGCAAGATCAAGCACGGTAGACATGGAC
>JAAXIA010000212.1 GCA_012270595.1 Rhodanobacteraceae bacterium
CTGAATAGATCAGAGCTTCCCTAGCGCGCTTGCGTGCCAGTACAATCTGGGTAAATACGAGTGTGCTATGACCATGCGCGACGCCAAGAGCAAGAGACGATTCATTTTTTTTCTTGCCCACGCTGAAGTTGCCGGTTAGTACGTGCAGGCCAAGGGTGCGTAACCAACCATGCCATTGGCGCGTCTGGTTGCTCAGCAGCTTTAGGGTATGCGATTGTGAAGTCACCGTATTGGCATGGCTGTAGTAGGCACCAAAATCCACGTGATGTCGGTGCGGCCCCGGTAAGGGAATGGTGTATAGCGTAGACAGGGTTTTTAGACGCTGTGCGATAACAATAGTGCTTTTCCAGCGATGACCGTGCCGATTGACCCAGCGCTTGAGGATGCTGCCGCGCAGTCCTGGGCCAGTATCGGTGCCAAAGAACGGACCGATGCTATAGATGGTCCGTTTGGCCTGTACTACGCGTATGTGGATGGCGACCGTCCCGTCACGGGCCTTCCTGATGTCTGGTATCACGCTCACTGCCGAAAAGTAGCCGGTGTTGTTCAACACCTGTTGCAGTGCAATCAGTTGCTCCTGCGAAAAAACGTCGCCAGACTTGAATGGCAGATAGCGTTTCAGGAAACCCTTGTGGAAAGGCGAACCACTTACATACACAGTGCCGTAACGGTAGCGCATGCCAACGTGCCATGCCAGATGGATGGTGGCACGGCGCTCGGCGCGGTACACTTCTACCTGATGCAGCGTTAGCCGTGCATCAAGAAAACCTTTAGCGATTAAGGCCTCGGAGAGTGCGTCACGCTCTGCCTCGTAGCGGGTATCAATCAGGCGCTTGCCCTTGAGTTTGGCGATTCTTCCTGCGGCATGCCTGATGGCTGGAATGCTCAGTGCCGTTTGGTCAAT
Organism: Rhodanobacteraceae bacterium; assembly: GCA_012270595.1. Classification (GTDB taxonomy): domain Bacteria; phylum Pseudomonadota; class Gammaproteobacteria; order Xanthomonadales; family Rhodanobacteraceae; genus Rhodanobacter_A. Next base: position 905 of record JAAXIA010000212.1, read on the forward strand.
GTGCAGATCGATCGCCATCACCTTGACCGGATGACCGGGGTTTATCTGCAAACGCACCTGCCAGTTCTTGCCCATGCGCTTAATATCCATACGGACGTTGGCTGCATAGTAGCCATACGCCTGCAAGGCTTTGCCCGCTTGTGCTGGCACCTGTTTAATCAGGCGCTGTGCCTGCGCTTGGCTGACCTCATGTGAGGCGTATTGCGAGAGGCTCACCTTCGCGATCACCGCGCGTTTGAGCGGGTCTTTAACGCCATCAACAAGCAGTAACATCCCTGCATGTGCCGTGGCGGAAAGCAGCATGGATAGGGCCAGACTACAATGAACCAGCCTAGGGCGTCGGTTATCGCGGCGCATCTGCAAAGTGCCATCCTCCCCTGATGGGCGAGGTTGTGCCTGGCTTATGCCACGGATGGGTTAGGTGACAGCCTGGATAAACGCCTGTGCTTGGGGGCAGCTGGAGGTAAAAATCTCAGCGTGGTCTGGCTTTAGCGGATGAGCCGACCTTCTATCAGGGGCTTTAATACATCTCCGTCGGCAAGTGTGCTGAGATCACCGAGTTGATCGGTCTGGTTTGCGCTAATTTTACGTAGCAGGCGACGCATGATTTTACCCGAACGGGTTTTGGGCAAGGCGCTGGCCCACTGGATGTGGTCTGGTGCGGCGAAGGCACCGATTTCTCTACGTACCAAGCGCACTAGTTCCTGGCGCAGTGTCTCATCGCCCTTTTGGCAGTTCACCAGGCTGACATAGGCGTAAATACCTTGACCTTTGATCTCATGCGGGCAGCCCACTACGGCAGCCTCGGCAACGCCTGGGTGTGCGACCAGTGCGCTTTCCACTTCGGCAGTGCCCAGACGATGGCCGGAGACGTTGATGACATCATCGACGCGACCAGTGATCCAGTAGTAGCCATCTTCATCGCGGAAGGCACCGTCACCGGAAAAATAATAGCCGGGATAGGCGCTGAAGTAGGTGTCGATAAAGCGCTGGTGGTCGCCGTAAATGGTGCGGATCTGACCGGGCCAGGATTGGGCAATTAACAAAGTGCCTTCGCAGGCACCTTGTTGCACCTGGCCATGTTCATCGACGATGACCGGCTCGATACCGAAAAACGGCAGGGTGGCTGAGCCAGGTTTGGTGGCAATGGCACCGGGCAGTGGCGCGATCATAATGCCGCCAGTTTCTGTTTGCCACCAGGTATCGACGATGGGGCAGCGACCTTCACCCACCACGCGCTCATACCATTGCCATGCCTCTGGGTTGATCGGCTCGCCTACCGTACCCAGCAGGCGTAAACTGGCACGTGAGGTTTGTTTCACTGGGCCGTCGCCTTCACGCATCAATGCGCGGATCACGGTGGGAGCGGTGTAGAACGTCGTGACCTTGTGCTTATCTACAATCTGCCAGAAACGACTGAAATCGGGATAACTGGGCACACCTTCAAAAATGACCGTTGTAGCACCGTTGGCCAGTGGGCCGTAGACCACATAAGTGTGGCCGGTGATCCAGCCCACGTCCGCACTGCACCAGTACACATCGTCTTCACGCAGATCGAAAACCTGCTCATGCGTGTAGCTTCCGTAAACTAGGTAGCCACCACTGGAGTGCTGAACACCTTTGGGTTTTCCGGTGGATCCTGAGGTGTAGAGCACAAAGAGTGGATGCTCACTTTCTACCGGAGTTGGCGGACATTGACTTCTTTGGCCCTCCATGAGCACGTGGTACCAACGGTCACGTGGCCATTGCATCTGGATGTTGCCGCCAGTGTGACGGACCACCAGCACAGTTTCTATGCTATCGGTTCCGATTTTCTTAAGTGCCTCATCCACGTTCTGTTTGAGTGTAATACGCCTGCCCGCGCGCAGTGCTTCGTCGGCGGTAAGGATGATTTTGGCCTGCGAGTCGATGATGCGTTCGGCCAGTGCTTCGGGCGAAAAACCGCCAAACACCACTGAATGAATCGCCCCAAGTCGCGCGCAGGCCAGCATGGACACCGCGGTTTCAGGGATCATTGGCATGTAGATGGCGATGCGATCACCTTTGGTGACGCCAAGATGCTTGAGTGTGTTGGCGAGCTGACACACTTGGGCATGTAGCTGACGATAGCTGATGCGGCGTGCGTGTCCTGGTTCGTCGGCCTCAAACACAATGGCTGTCTTGTCACCGCGTGTATTCAGGTGGCGGTCCAGGCAGTTGACAGCTACGTTCAGTTCACCATCCTGGTACCAGTGGATGTGCAGGTCCTCACGACGCCAGGACACATCCTTGATTTTTGTCGGTGGTTTGATCCAGTCGATGCGCTGGCTGATGCGTGCCCAGAAAGCTTCGGTCTCGCTTACAGATTGGGCGTAGAGGTGTTCGTAATCGTCTTTGCATGTTCTTGCTTTGGTTACGAAATGGGAAGGTGGGTGATGGAGGTTGGACATACTTAAGAAGCTTTCCGTTCTTGCCGTTGATGGAAGACACAAGCGTGCTGCTGACAGATGGCTTTACTGTAGAGCATACGTCATAACACGAGGGTTGGTGCAAGTGTTGTCTGTTGTGATGGGATGGTAGCCCCTAACTTTTACGTAGCGAGCAATGGCGACGAATATCGGTTCTACCACCCGTGCAGATTTACCTTTGGGCGGTAGTGCAGGGTAAGAAAATAACGTCGGCCAGGTTGGTTGTAGTAACGGATGGTCTCGTAGTGGCGATTGAAGGCATTGGCCAGACGCAGTGCGCATGACCAATGCCGGGCAAAGTGGTAACTGGCGCGCAGGTCGGTGGTGGTATAGCCACCGATGCGGTGATCTAGATCGATCCGCATGCTGCACTGTGGTCGGCGTGCCAGAAGATTGCCATTATTTGTGACGTGTCTGCTGCTGTCGTTTCTCGGGTCAATCAGGCTCAGATTGCTCTGTACACGCCAGTTGCCCGGTGCGTATCCGATGCGTGCTTCCAACCCTCTAATGCGGGCACGGTCGATGTTCTGTGGTAGAATTGAAGTGCCGTCTTTTGGAGTTTGGTGTAGTGCCCAGTATAACCACACGAAACTAGGAAGCACATACCTTTTTCTTTAGAAAGACATGTGCTTCAGAAAGAGTATCACCTGCCATTGCCGCCGGGTAATGCGAAAAAAAAAGATTTTTCCGCGTTACCCGATCAAGGCGAGAGCTGTGCTGGCAATGGATACACGCAAAAAACTGATTATTTTTCAAAACTGCCTTTTTGATAGTGTAGTGGTGGACGATCAACACTTTCTGTAAAACTTGTGCTTGCATGTGAGCACAAGTTTTTTTGCTTCCTGTATTTGCGCTGAGGTCATTTGTTGCGTGAGCCCATTGCTGTCGTAGGAAGTGTTATTTGAATCATTCATTGCGGCGACCTTGATCCACATGTAGGCCTTCACATTGTCCTTTGGTACACCGTGGCCAAGCTGATACAGCAGGCCCAGCCGATATTGCGCCAGGGCATAACCTTGACTAGCGGCAAGAGCATACCATTTTGCAGCCTTTTTATAGTTCTCAGGCACGCCGTGGCCAAGCTCGTACATCAGGCCCAGGTTGTTTTGGGCATATTGATTACCCTGTTTAGCTGAAAGAGTATACCACTTCATGGCCTGTTTGTAGTCCCTTATTGTGCCTTGACCAAGGTCGTACATCATACCTATATTGTTTTGGGCGTAGTCATCGCCCCGTTTGGCAGCAAGGAGGTACCACTTCATAGCCTGTTTGTAGTCTCTTGGTATGCTTGGGTCAAACTGGTAGATCCAGCCCAACCTGTATTGGGCACCGATTGTTCCCTTCCTGGCGGAAAGGCTTAACCACTTTATGGCCTTTGCGAGGTTCTGCGTTATGCCTTTCCCCTTTTCGTACATAATACCTAACTGGTATTGCGCCTTGGCATGCTTCTGTTCGGCAGCCAGAGTAAACCACTTTAAGGCATGCTTGTAGTTTTTTGATACACCAAGGCCGTAATAGTAAATGCGACCCAGATGGTATTGAGCCCACTTATTTCCCCGTTTGGCAAATAATTTGCATTGATGCAATGCACTGGAGCGCTGACCCGATCCAGCCAGTGTACAGGTAGCGATGACCTGACTGGACTGGACTTTTGCGGAAACAGTTTTTGCAGTCGATGTGCAGAAGGCGGCGTAAGAACTAAACAACAGACTAAAAAGCAACAGCGGTATCAGATGGAAAGAAACGTTCAGTACTTTCATTGTTTTCATCCTTTTGGCTGGATTGCTGAGAGATTTATGCCTGCATTCGTCAGTGTGGTCAGGGATGAAGTACAACCATTTTCCGGTAATGCTGATGCCCGGGGTGGGTATTTGTCAATGCCGGTACGCCGCTTTGCCAAAATCCTTTAAGAGATCAAGCCAGTGATGGGTGCAGATGGAATGTACAGCCAGTTTTAGCCTTGATTTCCTGAAGTTCTACGCCTGGGCTGAGTTCAATCAAGGTAAGTCCCACGCCCTTTTTGACCTCAAAAACGCATAGTTCAGTGATAATCAGATCTACGACTTGTCTACCGGTAATCGGTAAGTCGCAACGCTCTTTGATCTTGGGTGCGCCCTTTTTCGTGCAATGTTCCATGAGCACCACCACGCGCTGCACTCCGCTGACTAGATCCATCGCACCGCCGGGACCCTTGACCATTTTGCCCGGCACCATCCAGTTGGCCAGATCGCCAGTCATGGATACTTCCATACCACCCAGGATCGACAGGTCAATATGACCGCCACGGATCATGGCGAACGACTCGGCGCTGGAGAAGAAGGACGCCCCGGGTAGTGCGGTGATAGTTTGTTTGCCTGCGTTGATGAGGTCGGGGTCAAGCTGCGCTTCCGTAGGAAATGGGCCGATTCCAAGGAGGCCATTTTCCGATTGCAAAATCACATCTATATCCGGTGGAATGTAGTTGGCGACCAGCGTGGGAATGCCGATACCGAGGTTCACATAGAAACCGTGACGCAGCTCCTTCGCCGCGCGCCTTGCCATGGTTGCTCGTGCGGGGTGCATTGCATCGCTGTGCTGGTTGGCTAAGGTACGCATCTCGATACGCTTTTCGTAGTGCTTGCCTTGAAATATACGGTCAACATAGATTCCGGGTAGGTGGATGCTGTCAGGATTGAGTGCAGCAACGTCAACCAGCTCTTCGACTTCGGCTACACAGGTTTTGCCACAGGTGGCGATTGTGGGATTGAAATTGCGTGCGGTTTTGCGAAATACCAGGTTGCCCAGACGGTCTCCTTTCCACGCCTTGATAATGGAAAGGTCAGAATGGATGGCCTCTTCCAGCACATACTCCTCGCCGTTGAATAGTCTGCTTTCTTTGCCTTCAGCCAGAGGGGTACCACGCGCGGTGCGGGTGTAGAAGGCAGGGATGCCCGCACCTCCAGCACGCAGTTTTTCGGTGAGCGTACCCTGCGGGATGAGCTGGAGGTCAAGCTTGCCGGCCAGTGTCTGCCGTTCAAGCTCCTGATTCTCACCCACGTAAGAGGCGATCACGCGCTTTACCTGATGCTTTTTAAGCAAAGGTCCCATGCCGAAGTCGTCTACACCGGCGTTATTACCGATAATGTTCAAGTTGGTGGTGCCGGCTTGTAACAGGGCGTTGATCAGATTTTCAGGGATGCCACACAGCCCAAAGCCACCGGCGGCGATGGTCATGCCATCAAACAGTAATCCGTCGAGTGCGCTACGGGCGTCGAGGTAGGTTTTGTCCATGGCCTTGAGCTTTTTTAGTCAGGTTTGAGCTTGTATGCGTACCTATGAGGAATCACGCGATGTGTGATTCCGTACGGGGGCAAGGCCGTGCTCCCCTGGAGCCTGATTTTCATGGTAAAAACCAGGCTCCAAGGGGGGCGCTACTGTTCGGAGTGAATGGTAGGCAGCGGCGTATTGTTCGCCTTGTTATGGAAATGGTGGGTAGCTGAAAGCTTGCGCAGCGTGGGCAGCATCGCCAGTGAGAGCACCGTGCAGGCAACGCCGGCCCAGCCCAGATTGTTGAACAACCGGGTAGAAGCGATCATGGTCTGCGCAGCGTCGTTAACGTCGTGCGCCCCGACGGTGGCGAAGTTGGCAACGATGCCGCCCAGATATTGAGAGACACCGGAAGCCACAAAATAGGCTCCCATCATGAAGCCACCCATGCGCGCGGGCACGTAGCGAGAGATCATTGCCAGCCCCAGACCGCTTACCAGCAGTTCACCCAGTCCACCGGCACCGTAGCCCCAGACCATCACCCATGAGCTGGTTCTGTTATCTACAGCAAAATGTGCGGCTGAGCCATAAATAAAAAACCCTATCGCCACGACGGCAAAACCCATGGCAAATTTGGTGGCGATGGAAAAGTCCTTGCCCTTGCGTGTGCGTGCGTTGTAAACGTAGGCGAGCAGAGGACTCAGGATGAAAATCCAGATCGGGTTAAATGACTGGAACTGTGCCGGTGCCCAATTCCAAAGATGCATGCCAAAAACGTCGAAGCTGGGGTTGACGTTGCGTAGCGCAAACAGGTTTAGCGATGTAGACATCTGCTGATAGAAAATGAAAAAGAACATCGTCTGCACGGTCAGTATCAGTGCGACAGTAAGTCCGGCACGTTCAGAGTGTTCACTGTGACGAATCAGATGGACGAAGATGCCGAGCACTACGAGACCTGCCAGATAAACAGCGACGCGCGCCACATCCTGGTTGTTAAGAACGAAAGCCGCTGCAAGCACAAACAAAATAGCGACCACCGCCACAGTCAGAACTGTTTTAGGCGGCACAGGTTTGTCGTCGATGTCCGAGCCGATGTGGCACAGTGACTGGCGCATCACCGCGTAGTTGGCCAGGCCCACCAGCAAGCCGACCGTGCACACGGCAAAGGCACCATGCCAGCCCCAGCCATGACCATAGGTGCGGTTTAGATAGTTTTTCACCCACGGAGTGAGCAGCATGGAGAAGGTTGAGCCAATATTTACCGCCATGTAGTAGAGGGTGAAGGCACTGTCGATCTTGGTGTCATCACCGGCATAGATTTTGCGTACCAGATTGCCAGCATTGGATTTGAACATGCCGTTGCCAACCACGATGATACCGAGTGAAGCATAAAGAAAAAGGACACCTTCGCCGGGTATCGCCATCATGGCGTAACCTAGGGCGAGGACGACTGTACCGGTGAGCATGGTGCGGCGCGTGCCAAGCACCTTGTCGCCGAGCCATCCACCGATAGCAGGTGACACGTAAATGAGTGCGGCGGCGGCACTCCATACCAGGTTGGCCTTGTGATCGGGGAAGCCCAGGCGCTGCACCATGTAGTACACGATGAGCGCTTGCATGCCGTAGTAGCCGAATCGTTCCCACATCTCGATCAGGAAAACGGTGGCAAAGGAACGGCCTTGTGAAATAGTTGGGGTTGTGGTCGCCATACATCAAATCCGTATTGAGTTCTAAAAAAAGGTCACATTAGTCACACATGTGAGGTGAGCGGTGTCTAATAAATATCTCAGAGTATAGAATGTTAATAAGGAACTTGCTTGTCAAGTGGGCAAAATACCGCAGTTGCCAGCAATTTTTTGCTGCATGGTGGTACTTATGGGCAATTATGCCATGGTAGCCTGTCAGGGAGCTTCGTGGCACTATTGCTCTTCTATGGATTGTTTTTGAAGTCGGGTTGTTTCGGGTTGGATCGTGTTTTATGAAGGAGTGTCAGCCTTGCCTGGCAGTGGTTTTCGCGGGTCACCCCGCCAACTATGGAAAGCTTTTTGCTGGTCGATGAAGGGCTTGCGCGCAGCTTGGTGTCATGAGGCATCGTTTCGCCTTGAAGTGTTACTTGCTCTCGTGTTGGTGCCAGCAGGTCTATGGCTGGGGCACGATGGCCTGGAAAGAGTCACTCTGGTCGTACCGATCTTCATGGTTCTGGCAACCGAGCTTGTCAATTCGGCACTCGAAGCGCTGGTTGACCTGGTAAGTCCCGGCTTTCATGAATTAGCTGGGCGGGTCAAGGAACTGGGGTCGGCAGCAGTTTTTGTATTGCAGCTAGCCACGCTACTGTGCTGGTTGCTGGTACTTGGACCATACTACGGCTGAACACGTTTCACTGGCCAGACACAGGTTGGTGCGTCTAGATGATCGACAAGGGACTGAGTGTGAAGAATCGGGTGATCTCCGCGACGCTCCTGAACCATTTGTACCGCACGCTTACGGACCTCGGGGAAAAACTTGCTCATAGTGCCATTCTCACAGGAGATAAAGCTTACTAAAAGGCCAGGGTAATTCGCTCAGCTGTAGTAGTTCAGACCTGATGTCACAGTCTTACTTTTCAGGTCTGAGCTGCTACATTCATGCTTCTTTTTAATATTTTGGAATGTCTCCACTAAGAAACAAGTGTCTATATTCTATCATAGAAGGATCCTTAAAAATATCAGTATAGCTATAATTAGGCTTACGCATGGTTTCCCGTAACTCATTTACCTTGAGATTATACTGATCCCATAAAGCTTGATAATCCGTCACTTGTTCAGCTGTCTGGATATTTTTGCCAAATCCGACCTGAAAAAACTCAACCTCATCTTCAGAAGTCATTTTCATAAGAACACGCCCCCTTCCTAGATTATTACCAAGGGGCCGCAAAAATGGCGAAATTTCCCCTCTTAACAAATTCGCATTTCTTCTTAGCATAAAATCGTAATATTGCGGGCCAAATCTCCGTATTACTTGCTGAATATTTCCTTCCGAAATATTCATAACATGATGTATATACGGAATTCTGTAACTGTTACCTTCCAATAATTCTGCCCCGACATACTCTTGATTCTGCAGCTCATAAAATTTATTCCATGCAGTTACTATACGATGCGCTTCCTCTCTGGATGACGCAACTTTTACGATATAGGTCAATCCATTTTTTAGTTGAGCTAATTTCCCGGCAATAAAAG
>JAAXIA010000184.1 GCA_012270595.1 Rhodanobacteraceae bacterium
ATCCATTGATCAGGGATTCCCTAAAGCCCAACACCTTCGCCCATAAAAACCAGGAGGTAGGGGTTTTCATTACCGGCACGGCGCGCAAACCCGTGTTTACCTTGTTTTCCACGCCGATGATGGCGCAATCCGATGCCTTGGCCTATATACTCACCGGCAAGCCTCTAGCTCAGATGAAGGACAAAGAAGGCCGTGCACTCAGCAGCGCTGCGCAAGTGCTTTGTTCCGTCACTGGCAACCTGCTCGCCAAAAGTATCGGCAAAGCGCATCGGGCTCGATATGGCCGTTTCCAGCAGCGATGCACTTAATGGCAACACCACCTTCACCGTCGGTAAATACCTGTACCCGCGCCTTTACTTAAGCTACGGCATGGGACTGTTCGTCCCCGGCCAGATCATCACTTTACGGTTCCATCCAGGCAGGTTCTGGAACATTGAAGCCCAGAATACCAGCCACTTCAGTCGGGCAAGTCTCAACTATCAAATTGAAAAGTGAAAACACGTCCATCCAGGTGATTAAATGAGGACAACAGCTATGTCAATCAAGTCAACAGTAACCATGATGAAATCATGCTTGCTGTTATCAATCATCGCACCAGCCATGTGTTGCGCAACCACTGATACACGGCTTGGCATACATCATGGAAAACGCGTCACCCATACCCAGTTCCCCTACTTCGTCGGCCTGCGGGAGAAAATAAGCGGGCTTTATCGCTGCGGCGGAACCTTAATATCAAAAGATACGGTACTAACCGCTGCCCACTGCGTCTATGATTTTTCCCCGACGTTGATCGCCAACATAGGTATGGACCGAAGACGGCCATTATCCGCAATGGAAAGTATTGAAGTAAAAAAAGCTATTATTCCTGCCAAGTATGGAATAATTGATGGTACTTATGATATAGCCTTACTGAAACTCAAGCATGCTGTCACAGCCACGCATACTTATATGAAGCTTAAAGAATGGGATGTTGCCAATAATGCCGATGTATATTCCATAGGCTTTGGCCTCACTTCTGAAGGAGGTTACAGTTCCTACTATTTACTGGGGGCAAACTTCAAGATCATTGACTGGTATGAGCACTGCAGCGGCCATAATTATCCAAAAAACTATCCGCCCACAAATTTCGACCCACATTACCATTTATGCACCCAGTCCTACCCTGACCACGGGGATTCTGGCGGGCCAGTGATGAACTTTCATGATGGCCAGTTCTATCAAGTGGGCATTGTGTCGATAAGCCTACTTCGTGGTGGCCAGCAGACCAGGGTATCGGCCTATTATGACTGGATTAATGCGCATAAGTAAAAGCTGACTTGTGGCTATCTGTAGCAAAAGGAAAAGCCTTAGTCACCGCGCGAGGAAGATCGGTGCCAACCACGCACGATAGTCTGGCGGGCACGGCTCAAGCTTAGCTCGCCAGCTGGAGCATCTTTGCTAATCACCGAACCCGCACCAACAGTTGCCTGCGCACCGATAGTTACCGGCGCAACCAGAGCGCTGTTGGAGCCAATGAAGGCACCATCTTCAACATATGTGCTGGACTTATTCACGCCATCGTAATTGCAGGTAATCGTACCCGCACCGATGTTAACCCCCGATCCAAGCTCAGCATCACCGAGATAACTTAAGTGATTGACTTTACTATGGCGACCAATGCGGGTCTGCTTGGTTTCGACGAAATTGCCAACGTGGACACCTTCAGCCAGTTCCGTTCCGGGCCGCAAGCGCGCAAAGGGACCAATACGGCATGGCCCATGCGTCACAACGCTTTCCAGATCGCAATGCGCCAGCACACGTGTTCCGGCGGCCAGGCGCACATCTTTAAGGCGCGTAAACGGGCCAATGCTCACCCCCTCTCCCAGCACGACATCCCCTTCCAGGATGACATCGACATCCAGCGATACGTCAGCACCAGCCTGCACCGTGCCGCGCACATCCAGACGTGCTGGATCGGCAATACAGACACCGGTCTGAGTGAGTGTCTGCGCGATACGCCGACGATAGATCGCCTCCAGTTCAGTCAACTGCCACAGATCGTTGACGCCAGCGACCTCTCCAGCATCATGGCTTTCCACACATTGTGCCGGACAATACCCGGCGGCAGCGATACCGAACACATCGGTCAGATAGTATTCGCCCTGTGCGTTATCGCAATCAAGCTGTCCAATCCAGTGTTTCAATACCGCAGCATCAGCCACCAGAATGCCCGTATTGACCAGGTGAATACCGCGCTGGCGCTGATCGGCATCTTTCTCTTCCACAACCGCCTGCACGTAACCTTGTTCATCACGCTCTACCCGGCCATAACCGGAAGGATCGGACACACGGGTCGCCAGAAGGACCAAGGCAGACCCTGTGCGTACCAAGGCTTGCAAACTGGCGGGACGAATCAAGGGCACATCACCACAAAGCACCAGCACCCGCGCTTCATCTGGTACGCCGCGCAGGGCTTTAGTCACTGCGTGTCCAGTCCCCAGTCGTTGCGTCTGCAATACCCAGCGCCAACCAGATTGTTCTCCAAACGCGGCACGTACCTGCTGCGCGCCATGACCATAAACGATATGAATCTGGGCGGGCACAAGGGCCTGCGCCGACTCCAGCACGTGGGCCAGCAGCGGACGACCGGCCAGTGGTATCAGCACTTTTGGCTGACTCGATTTCATGCGTTTGCCTTCACCAGCGGCGAGGACGATGACATGCAAGGGCGCGTCTTTCATGGATGCCTACCTTCATATCAGGCTCACAAGGTACCTGGGCCTGTGCATTTGGATTAAAAGCGCAGCAGGCAACCTGCCAGGTCACAAAAACCAAAGGAGAGGATACCGCACTCCTAGTGCGCGCGGATACGTTGTGCATCCACAACATTGGGCACGGTAACCAGTTGATCTAACAGTGTCGAAAGCTGGGCATAGTCACGCACACGGAGGGAAAAACGCATCTCCACTTCAGCGCTGCGTGGATGCAGGCGGCTGGAGGAGGCCAGCATACCAACATTGGCATGACTGATGACACTGGCAATATCCTTCTGTAGTCCCTTGCGATCATAGCCACGCAATGCAATATCTACCTCATAATTATGCGTGGCGGGATGCCCCCAACTGACCTCAATGACACGGTCAGGGTCACGCTGCATCAGGCCTACCAGGTTAACGCAATCGCTCCGATGCACCGAGACACCACGACCTTTGGTGATATAGCCGCATACCGCATCACCGGGCAAGGGCTGACAGCAGCGCGCCAATGTAGTCAACAGGTTACCTACCCCTTCAATACTGAGCGCGCCATGATCCAGCACCGGCTGTCGCGTCACTGCTGATGTCGAGGGCGGGAGGTCAGGGGCCACCGGCTCTATAATCTCCATCAATACGCGCGCAAGCTGAGCAGTACTGACTTCACCGAGTGCCAGCGCCAGCATAAGCTCGTCATGTGTCCTGAAATGGAAATGGGCCGGTAGCACGCTGATATCAGCACCTGTGATTGCCAATCGCTTCAATTCGCGCTCAAACAAGGACCGACCAGAGGCAAGGTTGGCTTCCCTGGTACTGCGCCGAAACCACAAACGCACTTTTTCACGCGCCCGCCCGGTGTTGAGATAAGCGTGATGTGGCGAAATCCAGTCACGGTGAGGTTGGGCCGTTTTAGTAGTAAGAATGTGCACACGGTCACCGCTACTTGGCTGAAAGCTGAGCGGCACAATACGACCATTGACCTTGGCACCCCGACACCGGTGACCGACCTCGGTGTGTACGTGATAGGCAAAGTCCAGTACTGTGGCACCATGGGGCAGGTCCAACACCGCCCCCTTGGGCGTGAGCAAGTAAACGCGATCTTCCTGCAACTCAGTCTGTAGTTCAGCATACAGCGCGCTGTCGTCCTCAGTCCGTGCGTCGAGCAAGGCACGCATCCAGGCGATTTTCGCCTCAAACTCGGTGTCAACATGGCCATCTTCCTTGTAACGCCAATGCGCGGCCACCCCCAATTCGCTGGCGTGATGCATTTCATGCGTGCGAATCTGTACTTCCAGGGTTTTCCCTTGCGGACCAATCACCGCCG
>JAAXIA010000190.1 GCA_012270595.1 Rhodanobacteraceae bacterium
GCGTGGTCTCCAAGATCATCAAGTAATCTGTGCTGCCTGGTTTTGCATGATCTGCCAAAAGCGCATCCAAGAAAGTGCCGTGACGCTGATATTGCCTTTTCTATGAAGCAAAGGCTGGATCTGATAGCCTTCTGTGTCAGCACTTGGGTCTTTGTCCTGGCTCTTAAAGACGTTGGAAGATAAGGTGCTTAAGGTTGGTGGTGTGCCTTGAATCTGCTGTTGACGTGGCTATCAGGAGTGTGGCTTGTTTTTTTTGTTTTGCTTATTTTCTGGTGGCCGCGCTATGCGTTTGGGTGGCTGACTTGAAAGCCACCCAAAGGTGGTCGGGAAACTGTCAAAGCTTCTGGCTGTTTGGCTCTTAAGATCTGCCATTGGTCGGACGTGTATGCCAAGAGCTTTTGTCTTTGGGTGGTCAATTGCTGATGGCTTGGTGAACAAAGCTTTTTTTTGCAAAAAGGTGACACAAGTCGATCCTTTTGTGTATAATGCGCCGTTCACTACGGCCCGGGATGATGGTTAATATATTCTGCAGCGTGGTTGAGAAGAGGGGCTGAGAAGCTTTCCTCGGGTTTTATGGGTGTTTGTTCTTTCTTAATAATCAGGACACGGTTATGGCGAAGCAGAAGATTCGCATTCGGCTCAAGGCATTTGATCATCGTCTGATCGACCGTTCGGCTAGCGAGATTGTCGAGACAACCAAGCGCGCAGGCGCTACAGTGCTTGGGCCGATTCCGCTGCCAACCAAAATTGAGCGTTACACCATCCTTACGTCACCACATGTAGACAAGGATGCACGTGATCAATATGAAGCCCGCACGCACAAGCGGGTGCTCGATATCGTTGATCCTAACGACAAAACCGTGGACGCGCTCATGAAGCTTGATCTTGCTGCGGGTGTTGATGTGCAAATCAAGCTTGGTTGAGCCATAGATGCAGGGTACGAACATGAGTATCGGACTGGTAGGCCGCAAGTGTGGTATGAGCCGAATCTTTACTGAAGATGGACGCTCGATTCCGGTGACGCTGATTGAAGCTACGCCGAATCGCGTTGCTCAGTTGAAGACGCAGGATAACGATGGTTATAGCGCGGTGCAGGTCACAGCAGGCAAAAAACGTGCCAACCTGTTGACTATGCCGCTTAAAGGGCATTACGCCAAGGCTAGGGTTGAGCCGGGGCGTGGGCTTTGGGAATTCCGTGTATCTGCCGATGATCTTGGTAAATACAGTGTGGGTGCTGAAATCAAGGCCGACGACCTGTTCAGTGTAGGACAGATTGTCGATGTCTCTGCTGTGTCGAAAGGTAAGGGGTTTCAGGGCACGATCAAGCGTTGGAACTTCAAGATGGGTGACGCTAGTCATGGTAATTCGCTGGCGCATCGTGCACCGGGTTCCATCGGTCAGCGGCAGACGCCGGGGCGTGTGTTTCCCGGCAAGAAAATGTCAGGGCAAATGGGTAATGTGAATCGTACCCAGCAGGGTTTGGAAGTGCTTAAGGTCGATGTTGAACGACATCTTATTGCGGTGAAGGGTGCAATCGTGGGTGCCAACGGTAGCGACGTGGTCATTCGTCCGACTAGTAAAGGCTAAAGGAGAGAGATCATGGAACTGAATGTCATGGAATTAAATGGCACGGGTGCTACCAGGTCACTCAGTGTCTCGGACAAGGTTTTTGGTAGCCGGTTCAGGCAGCATCTGGTTCATCAGGTGGTGGTGGCTCATCGGGCCGCTGGCCGTGCCGGGACCAAGGCGCAGCTTAGTCGCGGTGAGCTTTCCGGAACTACACGCAAGTTTAAGGAACAGAAAGGCGGTGGTGCCCGACACGGTGACTATCGGGCGCCGATTTTTGTAGGCGGTGGTGTGACTTTTGCTGCCAAGCCGCGTGATCATAAGCAAAAGGTGAATCGTAAGGCCTACCGTGCCGCCATCTGCTCTATTCTCGCTGAGCTTAATCGCCAGGATCGTCTCAGGTTGGTGAATGGCCTTGGCGTCGATGCACCTAAAACCAAAGGAATGCTGGCCAAACTGGCTGAGCTAAACGTCTCGGGTCGCGTGCTACTGGTCTGTGAACAGGCAGATGAAGCCTTGTATTTGGCTTCACGCAATATTCCTTATGTGCAGGTACTCGACGTGATGGCACTTAATCCGGTGAGCCTGGTCGGTGCTGATTACGTGGTGTTGAACATTGCCGCGGTAGAAAAGCTTGAGGGATGGCTGGCATGAGCAACGAACGAATTTTGAATACGCTGCGTGCGCCGCGCCTTTCCGAAAAAGCATCGCGCATTGCTGAAAGTAACCAGTATGTTTTTATTGTTGCTCCCGAAGCCAGCAAGTTGGATGTGCGTATGGCGGTGGAGAGCATGTTCGACGTCAAGGTTAAACGGGTGAATCTTGTCAATGCCCGCGGTAAGGTGACGTCCTTTCGTTCCCGTAGTGGGCGTCGTCAGAACAAGCGTAAGGCTTATGTGCGCCTGGTCGCAGGTCAGTCTATCGACGTGTCTGCTACGGCCTGAGCCCAAGGAGTTTCCTTAAGATGACCCTCATTAATCACAAACCGACTTCTCCGGGGCGCCGTGATGCAGTAAGCGTTCGTCACGAAGGTCTCTACAAGGGTGCGCCGCACGCGCCGTTGTTGGTGGCGCAATCGAAAACGGGTGGACGTAACCACTCTGGCCGTATCACAACTCGGCATCGCGGTGGCGGGCACAAACAACACTATCGTCTGATTGACTTTAAGCGTGATAAGGAAGGTGTCTCTGCCACGGTCGAGCGTATTGAGTACGATCCGAATCGCACTGCGCACATTGCGCTGCTGTGTTATGTCGATGGTGAACGCCGCTACATTATTGCGCCGAAGGGTGTGAATGTGGGTGATCGCATACTCTCTGGCCGTAACGTGCCGATCAAGGCAGGTAATTGTCTCCCGCTGCGTAACATTCCGATGGGTAGTACCGTACACTGCGTCGAAATGAAACCCGGTAAGGGCGCACAGCTTGCCCGTAGTGCGGGGGCCTCGGTGCAGCTGGTGGCTCGGGAATCCAGCTATGCCACCTTGCGCCTGCGTTCAGGAGAAATGCGCCGCGTGTTGGTTGAATGCCGAGCTACCATCGGTGAGGTTGGGCATGCGGAGCATAGCTTGAAAAAACTGGGTAAGGCCGGCGTCAAACGCTGGATGGGTGTTCGCCCAACCGTACGTGGTGTGGTGATGAACCCAGTCGATCACCCTCATGGTGGTGGTGAAGGCAAGACCTCCGGTGGCCGTCATCCAGTAAGCCCATGGGGTACGCCTGCCAAGGGTTACAAGACTCGTAATAATAAGCGCACACAGAAGTTTATCGTGCGTCATCGTGCCAAATAACGGGAAACCGCAATGCCGCGTTCTCTGAAAAAAGGTCCCTTTATCGATCTTCATCTGCTCAAGAAGGTGGAGGCTGCTGTTTCCACTCGTAGCAGGCGTCCCATCAAAACCTGGTCGCGACGTTCCATGATTTTGCCGGAAATGGTCGGTTTGACTATCGCCATCCATAATGGTCGCCAGCACGTGCCGGTTCTCGTTAATGAGAATATGGTTGGGCACAAGCTTGGTGAGTTCGCGGTTACCCGCACCTTTAAGAGCCATAGTGGCGACAAGAAGAGCAAGTGATGAGCACTGAAACCAAAGCGATACTGCGCAGTGCCCGTATTTCGGCGCAAAAGGCGCGTCTGGTAGCTGATCTTGTTCGTGGGCTTCCAGTAGCTCGGGCTAGCGAACTACTCCAGTTCACTAACAAAAAATCAGCGCATTTGATCCGCAAGGTTCTTCTGTCGGCAGTTGCCAATGCCGAGAACAATCTTGGCACTGATGTCGATGAGCTAAAAATCTCGCGAATCTTCGTGGACGAAGGTCCGACAATGAAGCGTATGTATGCACGCGCCAAAGGGCGTGGTTCACGCATCCTGAAACGTACTAGCCACATCACCGTCGTTGTGGCCGACTGATTTTAAGGATACAAAACGATGGGTCATAAAGTTCATCCCACTGGGATCCGTCTTGGTATTGCTAAAGACTGGAACTCGAAGTGGTACGCTGACAAGGGTGAGTACGCCAAGTACCTCGCGGCTGATCTCAAGGTTCGTGCGATGCTTCGCAAACGCCTGGCTCAGGCAGGTGTCTCGAAAATCCAGATTGAACGTCTGGCCAAGACAGCCCAGGTCACCATTCATACTGCGCGTCCAGGCGTAGTGATTGGTAAGAAGGGGGAGGATATCGAGAAGCTGCGCAAAGAGGTTAGTCAGCTGATGGGTGTCCCTGCGCATGTCAACGTGAGTGAGGTGCGTAAACCTGAGCTGGATGCGAGACTGGTGGCCGATTCAATTGCCCAACAGCTTGAGCGCCGTATCATGTTTCGTCGCGCTATAAAACGTTCGCTCGGTAACGCGATGCGTTTGGGTGCGCTAGGCATCAAAATTAATGTTTCCGGGCGTTTAAATGGTGCCGAGATTGCCCGCTCCGAATGGAGCAGGGAAGGGCGTGTACCCTTGCATACACTGCGTGCCGATATTGATTATGGTTTTGCTGAGGCGAAAACCACCTATGGCATTATCGGGGTCAAAGTATGGATCTACAAAGGTGAGATCTTTGATCTTGCCGCTGCGGCGGCAGAATCGAAAAGCGATCAGCGATCACGTCGTGAAGCTGATGTCCGTCGCGAACGGACGACGAAATAAGGAGACTTGCCATGCTGCAACCTAAGCGAACCAAATTTCGTAAACAGTTCAAGGGCCGCAATGATGGTCTGGCGCACTGTTCAAACCTGGTCAGTTTTGGCGAGTTCGGCCTAAAGGCAACAACACATGGTGCGCTGACGGCGCGTCAGATTGAAGCCGGACGTCGTTGCATCACTCGTTTTGTCAAACGTGGTGGCAAGCTGTGGATCCGTATATTTCCCGATAAGCCTATCACCAAAAAGCCGATTGAAGTGCGTATGGGGGCGGGTAAAGGTGGTGTTGAATTCTGGGTCGCACAGATTCAGCCGGGTCGCATGCTTTACGAAATCGAGGGTGTCGATGAGAACACGGCACGTCAGGCATTTCGTCTGGCTGCCGCCAAGCTTTCGGTACAAACACAGTTTGTTAGTCGGGCGATAATCTAATGGCTATCGAAGAACCAGGAAAAAAAACGGTCGAAGAGTTGAATCAGCATCTGCTTAGCCTGCGCAAGGAGCAGTTTAACCTGCGCATGCAGAAGGGTGCCGGTCAGCTTGGTCAGCCGCATCAGCTACGCCGTGTCAGGCGTGATATTGCGCGCACGAAATTCGTGCTTGGAAGCAAAAAGCAGGGTGGTGGATTATGAGCGAAGACAACAAACAGGCACGTATTCTCGAGGGTCGGGTCGTCAGTAGCAAGATGGACAAGACGGTCACGGTCCTGGTCGAACGTCAGGTACAGCATCGTTTACTGAAAAAGATTATTCGCCGCTCTACCAGATTGCATGCACAGGATGATCTGGGTGCTCATGAAGGTGATACGGTACGGATAGCCGAGTGCCGGCCATTGTCCAGAACCAAGCATCATCGCGTGGTGGAAATTGTCACCTGCGTGAAGGCTTAAGGCTGAAGGTGCAGACATGATTCAAATGCAAAGCACGCTTTCCGCAGCGGATAATAGCGGCGCCAAGGAACTGATGTGCATCAAGGTGCTCGGCGGTTCGAAGCGCCGTTATGCGGCCATTGGTGACATCATCAAGGTCGCGGTGAAGGATGCTATCCCACGTGGTAAGGTGAAAAAAGGTGAGGTGTACAACGCAGTGGTTGTACGCACTGCCAAGGGAGTGCGTCGCGGTGATGGTTCACTGATCCGTTTCGACGGGAACGCAGCAGTGCTCCTTAACAACAAACTCGAACCCATTGGTACCCGTATCTTTGGGCCGGTGACACGCGAGCTGCGTAGTGAGCGATTTATGAAGATCGTCTCGCTCGCGCCCGAAGTAATTTGAGCGGGGCAGACTATGAACCGTATCCGGAAGGGCGATCAGGTGCTGGTGATCGCTGGTAAAAACAAAGGGCAGCGCGGTGATGTGCTTCGTGTCGCTGGAGAGCGTGTTTTCGTCTCCAACGTCAACCTGGTCAAGCGCCATACCAAGGCTAATCCGCAGGCCAATCAGCCCGGTGGTGTGGTAGAGCGTGAGGCTTCGATCCATATCTCCAATGTGCAGTTGTTTAACCCCGCTACGAACAAAGGTACACGTGTGGGTGCCAAAACGCTTGAAGATGGGCGTAAGGTTCGCGTCTTCCGTTCGACTGGCGAGGTCGTGGACGTCTAAGGAGCATGACTATGACACGCCTTGAAACGTTTTACAAAGAACAGGCCGTAGCCATACTTATTGAGAAATTTGGCTATAAGAATGTGATGCAGGTCCCTCGTATCACCAAGATTACGCTGAATATGGGTGTGGGCGAGGCGGCGAGCAACAAAAAAGTGCTTGAAAATGCCGTGGTCGACATGAGCAAGATTGCAGGTCAAAAGCCGGTGATCACCAAGGCTCGCGCGTCTGTTGCCTCATTCAAGATTCGTGATGGCTGGCCGATCGGTTGCAAAGTAACGTTGCGCCGTGCCCGAATGTGGGAGTTTCTTGATCGTCTGATTCAGGTTTCGCTTCCTCGTGTCCGCGATTTTCGTGGGGTGTCGGGGCGTGCCTTCGATGGTCGTGGCAACTATAATTTTGGTGTCAGGGAGCAAATCATTTTCCCTGAAATTGACTTCGATCAGATCGATGCAGTGCGTGGCATGGATATTTCCATTACCACAACGGCTAAGAGCGATGAAGAAGCCAAAGCCCTGCTGGAAGCCTTCCGGTTCCCGTTACGTAACTAAAGTTAAGCGAGATAGATATTCATGGCAAAGGTTTCGATGATTAACCGCGATCTTAAGCGAGCCAGACTGGTTAAGAAATATGCTGCCAAGCGTACCGAGCTGAGGTCGATTTTACAAAGCTCTACGGTCTCTTATGATGAAAAGGAGCAGGCTCAGGCCAGGTTGCAAAGCTTGCCGCGCGATGCTAGCCCGGTACGTCAGCGTAATCGCTGTGCACTAACTGGGCGTCCGCGTGGTGTTTATAGGAAGTTCGGTTTGAGTCGTAATAAACTTCGCGAAGCCGTTATGCTTGGCCAGGTGCCTGGCTTACGTAAGGCGAGCTGGTAACCTTGTTAGCGCCTGTTTGCTGGCCTGGAGTTTAGGCTCTGGTTTGTCTTTCCCCGTACTTGATGAAAGTATGCGCGGTGTGGTTGGTGGATTGGCCACACATGAGGAAAAGGCTGTTATAATTGCCGTTTCGTGCAAGGTTAGGCCCCAAAGGGGCGTTTACATATTTTTTATTGATTTCCGGGTTTATCGGATATCGGTGCACTATCGCAGGATATTTCCATGAGCATGACTGATCCCATTGCTGATTTGTTTACACGCATTCGTAACGCCCAGTTGACCAGAAAGAGGGATGTTACTTTGCCATCCTCAAAGCTGAAAATGGCTGTTGCCAATCTGCTCAAGCAGGAAGGCTATATTCTTGATGCCCACACGAGCGAGGTGGGGAGTAAGCGGGTGCTTGAAATAAAACTTAAGTACATCGAGGGCCGTCCAGCTATCGAGCGTATATCCCGTGTTTCGCGTTCGGGTCTACGCGTTTATCGTGGCAAAGATGAGCTACCAAAAATTCTTGGTGGCCTGGGTGTCTCGATCATTTCGACTTCTGCCGGTCTGCTGACCGATGCCCAGGCCCGTGCCAAGGGATTGGGTGGTGAAGTCATCGGCCAGGTTGCATAAAGGAGTCGATGATGGCGCGTGTTATCAAAAAACCGATTACTCTGCCCAAGGGTACCGAAATTAAGCTCGGCGACGAGGCTATTTCCGTGAAGGGACCTAAAGGCACGCTTTCTACACGATCTCTGCCGGGTGTGCAGGTAGCAGTGGACAATGATGTCGCCAATGTTTCACTTGCCGAGTCAGGTGAGGATAAATTCGGTGGCACGCTGCGCGCGCTACTGGCCAATATGGTCAGAGGTGTCTCCGATGGCTATGAGCGCAAACTTGAGTTGGTTGGTGTGGGTTATCGCGCATCCATGAGCGGCAAGACGCTCCAGCTCAATCTAGGCTTTTCGCATCCTGTGCAGTTTGAGGCACCCGAGGGGATCAGTCTGGAAACGCCATCACCGACCGAGGTATTGGTCAAAGGTGCCGATAAGCAGGGAGTGGGGCAGGTGGCCGCCAAGATCCGCAGTCTCCGCCCGCCAGAACCCTACAAGGGTAAGGGTGTGCGTTATGCCGGTGAGCGAATTTCTTTGAAGGAAGCCAAAAAGGCGTAATGGTCGATCGGTTTCCAAGGATAATGATGATGAACAAAAATCAAGCCCGTCTGCGTCGTGCGCGCTCCACGCGCGCCCATATTCGCAAACTGCATGTGGCCCGTTTGTCGGTGCACCGTACCGGCCAGCATTTATATGCGCAGATTTTTGATGCGACAGGTGGGCAGGTGCTGGCAGCCGCATCAACCTTGCAAAAGTCGGTAAAGGCTGATCTCCATGGCACTAAAAATCTGGCTGCTGCAGCAGCGGTGGGCAAGGCTGTCGCTGAGCGCGCATTGGATGCGGGGATCCAGTCCGTGGCATTTGATCGCTCTGGCTTCCGTTACCATGGGCGCGTTAAGGCGCTTGCTGAAGCAGCGCGTGAGGCTGGTTTGCAGTTTTAATGCGCATAGCATAGTTGCCAGAGTTGCTCTGGCAATCGTGGTTTGATGCTTAAGGAACTACCTACTATTCCAGGCGGCTTGGCCGCAAGACTAAAATCTCGGTTTTCCGGGCAAATGGATGAAACATGTCTTCTAATGATCGTGAAAATTCAGACGGCCTGCTTGAGAAGCTGATTACCGTCAATCGCGTGGCCAAGACCGTCAAAGGTGGTCGCCAGATGAGCTTCACTGCGCTGACTGTGGTTGGCGATGGTGAAGGCAGGGTGGGCTTTGGCTATGGTAAAGCGCGCGAGGTGCCAGTAGCCATTTCCAAGGCGATGGAGCGCGCACGACGTAATATGGTGAGCATTGATCTGAACAACGGTACGTTGTGGTACGCCATCAAGGCCAATCATGGTGCTGCGCGTGTTTATATGCAGCCCGCCTCCGAGGGTACTGGCGTCATTGCCGGTGGTGCCATGCGCGCGGTGTTGGAAGTCGTCGGCGTCAAAAACGTGCTGGCTAAAGCGATTGGTTCACGTAACCCAATTAACTTGGTGCGTGCCACCATCAAAGGGTTGCAGGCGATTGCCTCGCCAAAACAGATTGCTGCCAAGCGTGGCAAGACCGTGGAAGAGGTATGGGGTCATGGTTGAAAAGAATGCAACGACGGCAACCGTGCGTGTGCGACTGGTCAAAGGTCTGTGTGGGGTGCGTGCTCATCACCGGCTCAGTGTACAGGCGCTGGGTCTTCGCAAACGCAATGATGTCCGCGAACTAAAGGACAGTCCACAGGTTCGCGGTCTTATCAACAAGGTTAACTACCTGGTCCGGGTTGAGGAGTGACTGTGTTATGCATCTCAATGACATAAAACCAGCCAAGGGTTCCCGTAAGTCCTGCCTGCGGGTGGGGCGGGGAATTGGTTCGGGTTTAGGAAAAACCGCTGGTCGTGGTCACAAGGGGCAGCATGCTCGTGCCGGTGGTACACACAAATATGGTTTTGAAGGTGGTCAGTTACCTTTGCAGCGCCGCTTACCAAAGGTTGGCTTCCACTCGAAAATGAAGGTGGAAAACCAGGAGGTGTTTTTGTATCAGCTGGCTGGCCTCAACAGCGAGCAGATTGATCCGATGGTGCTTCGTCAGGCTGGTTTGATTGATCGCAAGGCAAAGAAGATCAAGGTCGTCGCCAAGGGTAAAATTGGGCGTGCGCTGAAGCTTTCCGGGTTGCTTGTAACGGCGGGTGCCAAGGTTGCCATTGAGGCCGCCGGTGGCAGTGTGGAGTAGTCGGTAGTGGCGACGATCAAAGGCAAGGCCAAAGCAAAAGCAACCGGCAATCTGAGCGAATTGCGGCAGCGCGTGCTGTTCGTGATTGGTGCCTTGGTGGTGTTTCGTCTGGGTTCATTTATTCCGGTGCCTGGCGTTAATCCAGAGGCCATGAGCCATCTGATTAACCACGGTGGTGGTTTGCTGAACATGTTTAACATGTTTTCAGGTGGCTCACTGGGTCGCTTTTCGGTGTTTGCGCTGGGCGTGATTCCCTACATCTCGGCATCCATTGTGGTGCAAATGATGGGTGCGATATTGCCAAGTTTACAGGCGCTTAAGAAAGAAGGCGAGGCCGGTCAGCGCACGTTGACGATGTATACCCGTATGGGGACGGTGGCCTTGTCAGCTTTTCAGGCGCTTGGTATCTCCCTGGCCTTGATGAAGCAGTCCGCCGGCGGCATGCCGGTGGTTTATATGCAGGGCTATGGCTTTATCGGTTCAGCGGTGGTGGGTTTAACTGCAGGATCCTTATTTTTGATGTGGCTCGGTGAGCAGGTTACCGAGCGTGGTATTGGCAACGGCATTTCGCTGCTTATTTTTGCCGGTATTGTGGCAGGGCTTCCCGGAGCCGTCAGTCATACCCTGGGCATGGCCAATAATGGTGAGCTTTCAGTTCTGAAATTGCTCATGGTCGTTGTTTTGGTGCTGGTAGTCACTGCATTTTGCGTGTTTATGGAGCGTGCCCAGCGGCGTATTACCGTCAACTATGCGCGTCGATCCAGTGGTCAGCGGGCATACATGAACCAGACGTCTCATTTGCCGTTGAAGATCAATATGTCGGGCGTGATTCCTCCTATCTTTGCGTCCAGCTTACTGATGTTCCCAGCCACGGCGGCTACCTGGTTTAGCAGTGGTGGAAAATCACTCTGGTTGCAGGATCTTGTCCAGGTGCTTACTCCGGGTGAATCGACCTATAACCTGGTGTACTCGCTGTTGGTCATTGTTTTCGCCTTCTTCTACACGGCTATCGTGTTTAATTCGCAGGAAACCGCAGACAACCTTAAACGTTCTGGGGCCTTGATTCCGGGTATCCGTCCGGGAAGATCGACAGCAGAGTATATCGATGCGGTGATGACGCGTTTGACGGGCATCGGTGCCCTTTATCTAGTGCTTGTGTGTCTGGTTCCTACCTTTATGCAGAGCTACTGGCATGTCCCGTTTTACTTTGGTGGTACCTCGCTGTTGATCGTGGTCGTGGTGGTGATGGACTTTACGGCGCAAATTCAGGCGCATCTGGTTAGTCATCAGTATGAAGGCTTGCTCAAGAAAGCTAGCTTGCGGCGCAATTAGGCCTTGAGTACCTGGCAACGTAGCTAAAAACGCGATAGGTCTGTCCCAAGGCTTCCCTGTTGAGAGATTTTCAATTACACTGAAGCGCTTTACTGCGCAAAAAATGTATCGGAGAACGTATATCATGGCGCGCATTGCGGGTGTCAATTTGGCGGCTCAGAAGCATGTCTGGATCGCTTTACAAAGTATTTATGGTATTGGTCGCAGTCGGGCAAAAAAGGTGTGCCAGCAGGCCGATCTGGACTTGACTACACCGGTGAAGTCCTTGAGTGAGGGCGAAGTGGAAAAGCTTCGCCAAGGGATTGGTGGGTATATCGTTGAAGGCGACTTGCGTCGTGAGGTAGGTATGTCCATCAAGCGACTGATGGACCTGGGTTGCTACCGTGGGTTGCGTCATCGCCGCGGTTTGCCGGTGCGCGGCCAGCGTACGAAGACGAATGCGCGTACCCGTAAGGGACCACGTCGCGCGATTAGAAAGTAACGGATTCAAGACATGGCAAAACCAGTCAAAACCAGGAAAAAGGTCAAGCGCGTGGTGACGGATGCCGTGGCGCATGTGCAAGCATCTTTTAATAACACTATCGTCACTATCACCGATCGTCAGGGTAATACTCTCTCGTGGGCTACCGCCGGTGGTGCGGGTTTTCGTGGCTCGCGCAAATCGACTCCGTTTGCGGCTCAGGTCGCTGCCGAGAAAGCCGTTCGAGCTGCCAGTGAC
>JAAXIA010000128.1 GCA_012270595.1 Rhodanobacteraceae bacterium
GGTTAATGAGCCAGCCCATCAGGCCAATCAACTCCTCACCCTGGTCGCGCAAGCCGGCAAGAATGTGCAATGCGCGCGCGCATTGCCCCGCCAGTATGGCGTCGGTAAGTTTGAAAATATCGTAGCGGGCGCTATCGGAAATCAGTTTTTCCATGCTTTCCGCGTCCAGGCGCACACTCTCCCCCGCCCGCAGCAGTACCAGCTTTTCCACTTCTTGAGCAGCGGCAAGCAGGTTGCCTTCCACCCGCGAAGCCAGCAGCGCCACCGCATCTGACGTCACCAAGACATGTTGCTCGGCGAGCCGTGCTTCGATCCAGGCATGCCACTCGTGCGGACGCGGCGCATGGAAAACGACCATGGCACCACTGCTGTCGATTTTTCTGCTCCACGCGCCCTCGTGCTGCTTGCTCCAGGTAGTAGCTGTCACCAGCAACATGAGGTCTGCAGGCACCGCAGCACAGAACTCGACGAGTGCCGCCGCTCCCTCCTTACCGGGGCGCCCAGTCGGCAAGCGCAACTCGATGATACGGCGACGGGCAAACAACGACATACTCACTCTGGCACGCGCCAGAGCGTTCCAGTCGAAACGCGAACCGGCATCAAAAATCTCGCGCTCACTGTAGCCGAGTGTGTGCGCCTGTGCGCGTAGCTTATCCGCCGCATCAAGCACCAGAAGCTCCTCGCCCACCAGTAAGTAGATGGGTCGCAAGCGCGGTGCGGTCAACTCCTTGCGCCATTGGGAAGCACTAAGCGGCACGGTCGTTGTCTTTAGTGTCCAGAAACCATGGGAGCCGTAGCGTGGCCCTGGGATACCGGCGTTGACGTCTGCACTGCGGCTTCAAGACGTAGCAGGATGGTTCGCACCATGTCGTTATTGAGGTTTTCTTGCAACTGTGCCATTTCAGTTTGACTACCCACGGCATCACTGGCATTGTAGCTATACTCACGTGACATATTGATATGCTGCACAGGAATCAGCAATTTGCCGGCACCATCCTTAAACATGAACGCGACATGATAGTGTACGGCATATTCGGTCACGCGGGCCACGGCATTGATGCTGAGTGAATCGGTACTGAAATGTGCCATGATGACATCCAGTTCGGCTATGCCCTGCCCTCCCTGCTCCTCCACCGTGATGCCCATCGTTTTCAGTGCGCGCGCCAGATAGCGCCGCAGGTCCCCATTACCGCTGACACGAAGGTGGATGTGCCGTAGTGATGACGGTAACACCAGACTACGGCGCAAGTGAAACCCACAGGCACCCAATGTCAGGGCTGCCAGAAGTAGCAGACAGCGACGGCGCATCAGCTTCATCCGACAACAATGTTGACGATCTTGCCATGGACCACGATCACCCGACGCACTGTCTTTCCGGCAAGAAATGCTTTGATATTTGGATGCCTGCGGGCAGTTTGCTCCACTTCGTCCTGTTGTGCACTGGCGCTCACTTCAATCGTCGCCCGCAATTTACCGTTAATCTGTACGGCCAGCTTAAGCTGATCGCGCACCAGTGCCGCCTGGTCTACCTGCGGCCAGGGCTGATCCTCCAGTGTACTTTCAGGGTGACCAAGTACCTGCCAAAGGTGGTGGCTCACGTGGGGCACTACCGGGTTTAGCATCAACACCATGGTTTCCAGCACCTCGCGCCGCACTGCGCAAGCTTGCGCGCTCATATCGGTAAGTTTATTCACCGCATTAAACAGTTCCATTAATGCAGCAATGGCCGTATTAAAGGCATGGCGGCGGCCAAAGTCATCACCCACTTTCTGGATGGTTTCATGCAGCTGGCGACGCAAGGATTTCTGCACAGCGTCAAGCTGATCTGGTTCCAGTTGCGGAAGCGCCGGCTGTTTGGCATGAGCAAGCACTTCGCGCCAGAAACGGCGCAGGAAACGCGCCATGCCTTCTATACCGGCCTCGCTCCATTCCAGCGATTGCTCCGGTGGGGCGGCAAACATGGAAAACAGCCGTACCGCATCGGCACCGTAACGGGCAACCATGGATTGCGGGTCCACGCCATTGTTCTTCGACTTGGACATTTTCTCGATGCCACCAATCTTGACCGGCTGACCATCACTCTTAAGCACCGCACCCACCACACGTCCCTTGCTATCGCGTTGGATGTCTACCTTGGCCGGATTGATCCAGTCCTTGGAACAATCCTTATTCTCACGGTAAAAAGTCTCGGCAATCACCATCCCCTGACACAACAAGCGGGTAACCGGCTCATCCGTATGTACCAAACCCATATCCCGCAATAATTTATGGTAGAAGCGGAAATACAGCAGATGCAAAATAGCGTGTTCCACACCACCAATATATTGATCCACTGGCAGCCAATAGTTGGCACGCGCATCAACCTGGGTGCTGGCACCGGGTGAAGTGTAACGCGCGTAGTACCAGCTCGATTCCATAAAGGTATCGAAAGTATCGGTTTCGCGCTCGGCCGCGCTACCGCAAACGGGGCAGCTAACCAGGCGCCATTGTGGATCGGTTTTGAGTGGTGAACGTACGCCAGAAAAGGCCACATCCTCTGGCAATAGCACCGGCAAATCTTTTTCGGGCACCGGCACATCACCGCAATGCGGGCAGCGAATCACCGGAATCGGACAGCCCCAATAACGCTGACGGCTCACACCCCAGTCGCGCAGGCGATAATGAATCTGGCGCGCACCCATGCCGCGCTGCTCCAGCAGCCTGGCGACGGCCTCAAAAGCTTGTGCGTAGTCTTTACCATCAAGCTCGCCGGAGTTGATGACCTGCATGTCGGGACGGCTTTTATCGGCATACCACGGCTGCCAGCGCGTGGAGTCATAATGCTCGCCGGCCACCGCGATGACCTGTTTAATCGGCAACCCATAGCGCGCAGCAAATTCAAAGTCACGCTCATCATGACCGGGCACTGCCATCACTGCGCCGGTGCCATAACCCATGAGTACGAAATTAGCCACCCATAGCGGAAGCTTTTCGCCACTGAGCGGATGGATCGCATAAAGCCCCATCGCCATGCCACGCTTTTCCTGCTTCTCCAGCTCAGCTTCGGAAACGCCGCCACGCTTGATCTCGGCCAGAAAGGCAGCAAGCCTAGGATCCCTGACCGCCGCTTTTTGCGCCAGAGGGTGCCCCGCGGCAAGAGCAAGAAAACTCACTCCCATCAGGGTATCTGGCCGTGTGGTGAATACCGTAAGCGACTGTGCTTCACCTTCCACTGCAAAGCTGATCTTAAGGCCATTACTGCGCCCAATCCAGTGACGCTGCATGTTTTTCACCGCTTCCGGCCAACCCGGCAGCGTGTCCAGACCATCAAGCAATTCTTGCGCATATGCGCTGATCTTAAGGAACCATTGCGGTATTTCACGCTGTTCCACCGGTGCGCCCGTGCGCCAGCCACAACCGTCAATAACCTGCTCGTTGGCCAACACCGTCTGATCGACCGGATCCCAATTCACCACACTGTGCTTACGATAGGCGATGCCTTTTTTCATCAAATGCACGAACATCCTCTGTTCGTGCAGGTAGTAATCGCTCTGGCAAGTAGCAAACTCACGGCTCCAGTCGATGGCATACCCCAGAGCTTTGAGCTGGTCGCGCATATGCCCAATATTGGCATAGGTCCAGCTTGCCGGTGCCGTGGCGTGTTTGATTGCGGCATTTTCAGCGGGCAGGCCAAAAGCATCCCAACCCATTGGCTGCAACACATTCTTCCCCTGCATACGCTGGAAACGGGCAATCACATCCCCCATCGTGTAGTTGCGCACGTGCCCCATATGCAAAGCACCGCTGGGATAGGGCAGCATGCACAGGCAGAAAAACTTCTGCCGTGCCGGATCTTCCTTCACCTCGTAGGCACACTGCTCGCTCCAGTAGCGCTGCGCGGCAGCTTCCACCGACTGTGGATCGTAATCGTTCAGGGACTGCGCCAAAATAGCCTGCATAGTTCGTTTGTTACCGTGCCTAAAGACTGATGCCAGAAACCATAACACACGGCCAGCCTGCACAAAACGCCGCATGGCAGATGCGCGCCTATCATGTAGTGATACCTGCTGATTCTTGCAAGATGCCACTGTATCACCAGAAAAACCAGCGCAACATCAGGATTTTCCACGGTAAATCCGGCTTATTCCATGATCACTTTGTTATACGTATTCTCACGGTTTCGTGATCCTGGACTTAAGATAACTGGTGATGCAGGGGTATTTTCGGTATTTTCTGGATATGACTATCAACCGGGCGGACACTTTGGTGTTCGCCCGGTTGATAGCGCCTTAGTGACCGATGCAATGCGCCTGGCCAGCTCAGCCAGTGCCTGTTGCTGGGCAGCGACCAGTGCGGCAAAAGCGCTGTCTGCGTGTTTGCGTATACGGCTACTACATACCAGCACATGCTTATGCGTGAGGCTGCGCACGCTCCAATTGGCGTCGAGCAACACATACCGCGCAGGCACGGCATCGAAACGGTGCAGGTTGACCTTGATCCGCACCATTGGTTTATTTCCCGGTGGTAACCCGCTGACATTTTGTGCACCTGTATCATGCGCCAGTTCTGCTGCCAGCGCGCTGTGCACTTCATCTGCCAGCGGAGCCAGCCAGCGCCGCCCGTTCAGTACCAGCACCGACACAACCCCTGAACGCACCACCAGCTGTGCCTGGTCAAGCTGGGGGGGAATACTTACCGGCAACAGCGAAAAAACAAACGACGCTGGTTTCGGAAGCAAAGCACCAGCACTGTCACCCTGACGCATCAGTGTATAGTAATGCACCGGCGGCGAGGCACAAGCCGCCAGTACTAAAGCCAGTGCTCCGATGCATCCGATACGCCAGCTGATCACCGTGCGCTCCCCCTCGATGGTTTAGCCTTCGGCACGACCGGCAGCACCGGATCACTGCGACGACCGCGAATAAGCGCTTCCGGATAAACACTTAGATAATTGCCAAGCATGCTCAGTGAACGCGCCGCACGCCTTAGCTCGCTTAGTGTAGCGACAAGATTCTGCTGCAATGGCGAGTCACTGGCCAATATCTGGCTGGCCGAATCCAGTGTACTTTGTGCTCCTTTCAGGGTTTGCTGCATCTGCGGCAACAGGCTACCGTCAACGTGCTTTAGCGTAACGTCGACATCCACGAGCACTCTGTCAAGATGCCTGCCGATACGGGCAAAGGGAATTTTCCGGACACTGCTTACGATCTCAGCCAACTGTTGTTGCACCTTGTTGAAACTACCGGACACGGTTGGAATTTCTAACGGCTGCACATTTGGATCGGCATACTTTTTCCCCACGTCAGAGAGAAAATCCAGCGCGATATAGAGCTTCCCCGTCAACAGATTGCCGGTACGTGCCTGTGCACGCAAACCACGCCCCACCAAGCGAGTCATGATGTGGGGAAAATCTGCTTTTTCCCCATGAACTCTGGCCAGATTCACCAGTTTGTCATTGGATTGTCCTAAGCGTCGCGGATACACCACAGCATTGACGAGCAACGGAAAGTTCTGTGTTTTACCGTCATAGTCCAAACGTATGGATATCACTTTGCCAATCTCCACGCCCAGGAAATCCACTGGCGCACCGACACTCAAACCACGCAATGCCTGCTTAAAACGCAAGCAGATGTAATACGGTACACCGCTAAGTGGTCTCATGGCGGTACTTTTATCGGCAAACAGGTAAAATTTGGCGTTTTCCCTGGCCGGAGCGCTTTTATGCCCGCCGGGTGACCCCTGAAAAGCCACACCACCCGCCACGATCGTTACCAGAGACTGTGCCTTTAACTTAACGCCATTGGCTCCCACTGAGACATCAAGACCACTGGCATTCCAGAAGCGTGTCCTGTCCGTCACAAAACGATCATTCGGGCTTGTCACAAAAATGCGCAGAGTAACGCCACTGCCATCATTGTCGATTTGATAAGAGGTGACTTGACCGACCTTGATGTGGCGGTAATAGACCGGTGCCCCCACATCGAGTGAGCCAAGATCCTTGGCGTGTAACACAAAGCTGCGCCCTCGCGAACCATGCGTCACTGCCGGAGGCAGCGCCAAACCCTTGAAGCGTTTTCTGGTTTTACTTGATTTGCCAACATCGGCGGCAATATAAGCTCCCGACAACAAGGTGGTGATACCGGATATACCGCTAGGCCCAATACGCGGACGCACAATCCAGAACCGTGTATCCGTTGTTGCAAAACTGCTGGCACTTTTGTCCAGAGTAACAGCAACGATCACATGTTCACGATCCGTACCGAGACGGATTTTGTCAACCTTGCCAATGGTGACGCTCTTGTATTTCACTGGCGTCTTGCCCTCCACCAGTCCCTCGGCTGACTGAAAACTAATGGTAATCACCGGACCACTCTGGAGCCTGGCATGAACCAGCAGTATCACTCCCACCACAGCAGCCATCATGGGCACCAGCCAGATCAGCCAGGTATCTACCCTGCGGTGGCGCACCAATGGCCGGGGCAAAGCTTCTGGAATGCTCCGGGGCTGTTTATCCGTCATCGCTGTCTTTCGTCATCCCATATCATGCGCGGATCAAAACTCGTGGAAGCCAGCATGGTCATTACCACAGTCAAACCGAAGAAAATAACACCAGGCAATGGTGCCACCAGACTGAATATACCGAAGTGCACCAAGGTGGCCAAGAGCGCTACGATGAAGACATCCAGCATCGACCAGTACCCCATGATCTCCACCAGCCGATAGAGCTTCGCACGCTGCGGACGCGCCCAGTCACTGTTGTGACGCGCGCTTACGAGTAAGGCTGCCAGTACAAAAAACTTGGTCATCGGCACCAGAATGCTGGCAGTGAACACGATAATCGCCAGGCCAGGTGAACCTCTGACCCAGAGTTCGATTACGCCGCTTAAAATAGTGTTGTCATCTACGTTCCCCAGACTGGCCGTGCGCATGATCGGTAACACATTGGCCGGTATGTAAAACAAAAACCCGGCCACCAGCAAGGCCCAGCTACGCGCATAGCTGGCGAGTTTACGCTCTCGCAGGACCACCCCGCAGCGTGGACAGGTCGCCTCACCCGGGCTTACGTGACAGCAAACCATCCCACACACATGGCAATGGATCAAGCCAAGTTCACTGGCACGTGGCAGATGGTTCATTCAGGCGACTCCACATTGCTCTGCCAGGGAACCAGCTCCCATAACTGACGCAGGTCTACGCTGGCAAATAGCGCAAGCAATACGATCAGTACCGCATAAGCGAAAAAACCCGGTTCCAGACTGACCTCGAAATAAAGATGTGCCTTGATAACAGACACAATCACACCAAGCACGAATACCTCACTCATCGTCCATGGGTGCAAATAGTGCAGCCCCACCATCCATGACCGAAACCCCGGTGCACAACGCCCCTTGCATGCAAAGCCCAGTAGCCAGACCATACCCAACAGATTAACCAGGGGAAACAGGAACAAGGTCACAGCGACAAGAACCGAGATAATCTGACCATCCTCGTGCCACATCGCCAAAATCACGCCCCAGAGCGTGGTGCTAATTTTTTTACCATTGAGGCCAAGCGTGATGATCGGCCAGAGATTTGCTTCCACGAAGACCAGTAGTGCAGTCATCGCCAACGCCAACAACGTAAAGACAGACAGGCTTTGATGACGCTCTATCACCGCACCACAACGCACACAGCGCACGACATCACCACGCGCCAGCGGCAAGCGTTGATATACCGTGTCGCAATGTTCGCAGAGTAAAAGCGGAACCGTAAAATGCGAGGGACCCGGCACATCGGCAGTCGATAAAACACCCATGGGCGCTATTGTTACAAATTTGCGCCCATGCTGCGCGCAGGCGCGACAATTGATATATAGCCTTGTCACCCCATCTTGTGATGAACATCCCCCAACCGGAGTTCGCCGTGCCTGAAACTGACGCCACTTACGTCTTTAATGTCGATGCTGCTTACTTTGAGAGCGATATCTTGATCGCCTCACGTACGACACCGATACTGGTGGACTTCTGGGCAAGCTGGTGCGCTCCATGTAAAGCACTTGGTCCGATCCTGGAAAAACTGGCTGCAGAATACAAGGGAGCGTTCTATCTGGCCAAGGTCGATATGGACAAAAACCAGTCCCTGGGCAACGTGCTCGGCATTCGTTCCATTCCCACGGTGATGCTGGTAAAAGATGGTCAGATCGTTGACAGCTTTGCCGGCGCCTTACCCGAAGGTCAGTGTCGTGCATTCCTCTCACGTCATATCACAGCACCAGCAACCGGCACGACTGAAAACGATCACACCAACGCCATATCTCCAGTCGACAAAACGCCTGCACAAAGCATCGAAGACTTGCAGCAAGCCATCACCGCCGACCCCGGGCGCGCTGAACTCAAACTCGACCTTGCACTGGCACTAATGCAATCCGGTCGCAACGATGAAGCCGAAACCTACTATCAGGGACTGCCCGCTGAGCTTGCCGACGATGCACGCGCGATCCGCCTGGGTAACCAGCTCGCGCTATGCCACACCCTCAAGCAAGCACCCAGCCAGGCTGAACTACAACAGCGGATCGAGCGTAACTGTGCCGACTGGGAGGCACGTGACCTGTTGGGCATTTACCTGCTAATGAACAACCAGCCCGCTGCGGGTCTCGAGCAATTTCTGCACATCCTGGAAAAGGCGCATGACTGGAACGATAACGCTGCCAAAAAACGCTTGCTAGCTGCGTTTAACATACTCGACGATGCGGAACTTGTCGCACACAGCCGACGCCGAATGGCCTCGTTGCTGTTTTAAATGTACCTGGCCATGTACCCATTTCATGGATTAAAGTGCACGCACGTTTTAACTGGGCCTCCTCATGCGCGCATCCACCCTACGACGCCTGATCAACCTGTGGCCACCGTTCCTGTGCAGCAGTATCCGCGTGCAATCTCTAAGTGAAGACTACCGCGAAGCGAAGGTCGTGCTAAAGCTACGCCCATGGAACTGCAACTATGTCCGCTGCCAGTTTGGTGGCAGCCTGTTTTCCATGACCGACCCACTGTGGATGCTGATGGTCATGAAACAGCTCGGCCCAAACTACTACGTGTGGGACAAAACAGGCAGCATCGACTTCATCGCCCCGGGCCGTGAACATGTCTATGCACATTTTCATCTGGGATCGGACGTAATCGAAGAGCTGCGCGCGGCTTCTGCTCACGGAGACAAAGTACTGCGCTGGTTTGAAACCGATGTGACCACGGCATCTGGCACACTCATCGCCCGCGTACGTAAGCAGCTCTACGTGCGCCTGAAACCAGAAGCGCGCTGACGCCACACGCCCTTCGACAAGTCCGTGAGGGCACGCAGACTTGTCGAAGGGAACTTCAAGGCGCGCATGGTTTCAGCGGGACTGCCTTCCAGACCGGTGTGCCACACCAGGGCGTCTTTATACCATCCCCACAGAGTCACTAAAGGAACTTCTGAGTTATGCAGAAGTTCTATGACAGTGCGCGGGGAACATCGTAGATATGCTGCGTATAAAGACCCATCGCTCAGCCCAATGGATGAATGCAAACAGGGGCGATGAAGGCTCCGTCGGGTATCCGTAGCCCAGCCAATTCCTGTGTCGTCATAGACTTAAACTGGCGACCATTCTAAGGTCTGGTCTTGACACCTATGGCCGACGCGCCAGCTCTGGATTTTCTTTGGTCACCGGCATCAAGTCCTGCTTCGACACCCCAAGCCACAGCAAAATAGGGCTGGCCACGAAAATAGACGAAAGCGTACCAACCACAATACCGATCAACATGGTTACGGCAAAACCATGCACGCTGGGACCACCAAAGAAAAATAGCGCCGCCATGGCGATACCCGTAAACAATGAGGTGATAATGGTGCGCGAGAGCGTCGAGTTGATGGAACGATTGAGGATCTCTTCTGGTTCAGCTTTGCGCACCGAACGGAACAACTCACGAATACGATCAAAAACCACCACCTTGTCGTTGATTGAATAACCGATCACCGCAAGCACTGATGCCAGCACGGTCATGTCAAACTCACGCTGCACCAGCGCGATCACGCCCAGGGTCAACAGCACGTCATGTACCTCGGTAACCAGTGCGGCAATGGCAAAACGACGTTCAAAGCGCATCCACAGATACAGACCAATACCGATGATCACGAAGATTGCGGCCACGATGCCGTTGTTACGCAGCTGTGCCCCCACTTGTGCACTGGTATAGCTGCGACTAACGACCCTGGCGTCAACACGACGGGCATGCAGCGCCCTGGCGACATCGGTAGCGATCAGATCCAGATTCACCTTGCCATTTTTAGGCGCATGGTGAGTGTCATTTCTGGGCTGAAAACGAATCAGAACCTGCTTGCTGCCACCAAGACTCTGCACCACCGGCGCGTCGATACCGCCCTTCATCAGTGCCGCGCGCACATCATGCGCGTTCACTGTCCGCGCGTAGTGCACCTCCACCGACACACCACCAGTAAAGTCCAGACCGTAGTTGAGTCCACGAATAGTCAGCATCGTGATTGACGCCATAACCAGTATCGCGGCCAGCCCCATGCTCCAAGTGCGCAGGCCGAGAAAGTGAATGCGGCTGTTGTGACTGAAAATTTCCATGCAAGATCCCGCTTTAAGCCTTTACACCGACAAGGTTTTGAGTTTTTTGCGACCGCCATGGAGCAATGCCGTTATGGCATGAGTCATCGTCACCGAGGTAAACAATGAGGTGAGAATACCTATAAGCAAGGTCACACCGAACCCACGAATCGCTCCCGATCCCATGGTAGTAAGAGCCAGTGCTGCGATCAGGTGAGTCACATTGGCATCGAGAATAGTCGCCCACGCCTTTTCATAGCCGGCGCGAATCGAAGCCAGTGGGGTGGAACCGTTACGCAGTTCCTCACGCACGCGCTCGCAAATCAACACGTTGGCGTCAATCGCCATACCCAGGGTCAGCACAATACCGGCGATACCTGGCATGGTCAGGGTCACACCGATCATCGACATCACTGCTATCAGAATCACCAGGTTGAAAAACAAGGCGATATCCGCTACCAGACCGAACAGTTTGTAGTAGAAGGCCGCACACAGCAGCACCAGCGCCAGACCCAGCTCTACGGCGTGGAGGCCTTTGCTGATATTGCGCCTGCCCATGCTGGGACCAATCACGCTC
>JAAXIA010000082.1 GCA_012270595.1 Rhodanobacteraceae bacterium
GTTTATGACTTCAGTATTTTACCGACTCTGAATAGATCAGAGATTCCTTAGGCTATCGTATTTTTTGTAGGAATTGAGACCGTTGAGCATTATCCCACAACACACGCCACCTGACCGAAACTACTGTTGACAATGGAAGGAATGGCAATAAGCTAACTGTTATTTCAACAATTAGCTGAAATTTCAAAAAATCAAAAAATAATCAGAGGCGATTGATACGTTACACGTGTGCAGGCTTATCTAGCGCCTGATCGGGGCCGCATGGAAGTGAAAAGAGACCAGGTACAAGATATAGAGTACAACGATATTTGTTGGAACCATGAATATTATAAGGAAGTTCGAAATGATGCAGGGTGTGGTCACCAATATATAGGTCGATAAATGCATGTGCGTGACTGGTTGGATTATTATATGAGAGGCTGCCTATCCATTGTCCATGTGGCCATGAACCACCTCGTTTGTCGTAATTATAAATTTGATAATAAACTTGGTGATACTGATCTTTAGTATTAAAATCATCGAATGTGCCCCAAAGCCCTCGAGCTTGATCTTGAATATAAAGATTCGGTGGAACATCATTCATGTTTTTCTCGCTTGATCGCTCAAAATATAACTCCGCACCATATGCACTGATCACAAACACAGAGACCGACTTATGTGCGTATGCCCATTGAACAGGCACGATGGCAGATATACACACGCAAAAACCAAACAATGTGACAAAACGACGCCTGAGCAACATCATGGTGAGATACCTCCCTTAAAGATCGAGTTCGCAATCGCGATAAGGCAGGAGTATGGCACGGTGACACTATCCTGTCCATTAACAAGGATAGCGGCGATGCCGGCTGAGAAGGAACACGGCCAAAGGGTACCAGAAGGACACAGTTGAGGGCGTATCCAGCGCGGCCTCAGCGCGCACGAAACCGCTGTGCGGATCAAGGTGAGGCAAGGGTGTGCTGTACACCGTGTCGGTCAGGACATTGGCTGAAGACCAGATGATTTATCCGCCCAAAAGGTTGGGCGGGCTTGTGGTTTGGTTCGGTACTGGGTGTCGGCGAAAGTCTCTCAAAAGAAAGAATGGCCGTGATAGCGCATGCAAGATTTCATCGTTGCGTACGATATTCGTTATAATGAAAGGCCCGGCATGTGTCAGTGTGACGGGACGGTATTTATCCATGAAGTGGCTGGCAGGTGGCCAGCACGTTTTCCGGAGTTGTCCTATGAGTATTGAAGATCTCGAGAGCATTGCTTTGGCGATGGTTGCGCCTGGTAAGGGCATTATTGCTATGGATGAATCGACCAAGACCATCGCCAGGCGCTTTGAAGCGGTGGGCATCAAGAACACGCAGGAGAACCGCCGTGCCT
Organism: Rhodanobacteraceae bacterium; assembly: GCA_012270595.1. GTDB lineage: Bacteria > Pseudomonadota > Gammaproteobacteria > Xanthomonadales > Rhodanobacteraceae > Rhodanobacter_A. Next base: position 1,369 of record JAAXIA010000082.1, read on the forward strand.
ATCGTGAGCTGTTGCTTACCACGCCGGACCTGTCTGATCATATATCCGGCGCCATCCTCTACGATGAGACCATCCGCCAACAAACCAGCGCTGGTATGCCGTTTACTGAGGTCCTGAAGAAGGCCGGTATCATCTGCGGTATCAAGGTGGATAAAGGGCCGGTGGCACTTGCGGGTTTTCCGGGTGACGTAGTGACGGAGGGGCTGGATGGACTGCGTTCACGTCTCGAAGAATACGCCGCACTGGGGGCGCAATTTGCCAAGTGGCGTGCGGTCATCCGCATCACCGAGGACAATCCCAGTTCCACTGCGATTGAGGCCAATAACCATGCACTGGCACGTTACGCTGCGTTATGTCAGGAAGCCGGTCTGGTCCCGATGGTCGAACCCGAAGTGCTGATGGATGGGGATCACAGCATGGAGGTGAGCTATGAAGTTCATGAGTCGGTTCTGCGCAGTCTGTTCAACGCGCTGTACGAACAAAATGTCATGTTTGAAGGTGCTATATTGAAAACCAGCATGGTCGTTCCGGGGTGTGATTACACTGAGCAGGCGAGTGTTGAAGAGGTGGCCGAAGCTACCGTGCGTGTGCTTAAAACCTGTGTGCCGGCCTCGTTGCCTGGTGTTGTTTTTCTATCGGGGGGGCAGAGCGATGCACAAAGCACCTCGCACCTTAATGCGATAAACAGCGTGGGGCCGCATCCATGGCCGCTTTCTTTTTCCTATGGCCGTGCCATGCAGCAATCGGCACTCCAGTTGTGGTCCGGTGATAGGGAAGCCAACTACGCCGAGGCACAGAAAACGCTCTATATGCGCGCCAAAGAAAATGGCCTGGCCACACTGGGGCAGTGGAGCAGCGAGTAGATGGATGGCACGGTCTGGTTTCGTATAATTTTTTGCGCATGGGGCACTGACGTTTGAATGCTTGTGTGCGATGTCATGCAGTTTCTTTTATCTATGGGGGAGCCATAGCCGATCGTGATACCAATGCTGTAGAGGGATAGGATAGTGATAGATTTTCCGTGCAAGCTTACCTCCTGTTGGTAAGGAGGCGTGGGATCATGTTGACAAACGTAACTATCAAGACGGCGTGGATCAGTATTTTTGTGCTGACTGTTCTTTTATGTATTGGCAGTTTATGCTTCCCAGTTAAAAAAAGGAAAACAAGCAGAACGAGGTGATGGGGTATCGTGTCGTGTACCACCATATCATGTCATGACGAAGGAGATTGCTATCCAGCAAGAGACGCTATCTTTGTACAGCCAAGATTAGGCCCATTAGAAGCATGCGATGACTACCACTGCTTTTCTTGGAATGAGACGGGTAATTACAAAATACACTTCAAAAAGTTTAATACGGATAATGACTGAACTAACACGAAAGTGGGTGTTCATTTCACCCTTGAAGGTGGTGAGGAGTATGGTAATCTTACGCTAAACCATGATCATGACCTCCAGTATGGGAGAAATACACATGTTTTCTATGTGTCTCCGGAAGGTGGAGGTGCCGGTAATTAGCTGAAAAAGGATTATTGATTCGGTGAGGGTCATCGGCCGAATGATTACGAGACGGTTACTGTAAGAATAAAAAAGAAATAACGTAGGCTCTCTTTATGTCCAGGCACAGCATCCCGGTGCTTCCAAAGTGCCGCAATTGCGCGGTTTCGTGTTTTCATGAAAACACGATTTTTTTTCGGAATGCGTTGACCTTGTTTGCCAGTCGGTTAGAATGCGATAGCGCCTTCTTTGGGGGAGTCACCGGATGGATACCGCCCGCCTTTCGTGTTTTGTCAGTGCACTGTGGGATGCTGAAATCGTGCCGAAGCTGATTGACTATATTCGCATTCCCAATAAATCACCGATGTTCGACAAGGACTGGGTGGCCCACGGTTATATGGAAGAGGCGGTTACACTGATGACCGATTGGGCAGGCAGCAAGCTGCCCAGCTTGCCGGGCGCGACCTTGGAGGTGGTGCGTCTGGAAGGGCGTACGCCGCTGATCTACATTGATGTGCCGGGTCAAATAGATGATACAGTGGTGCTATATGGCCACCTCGACAAGCAGCCGGAGATGACGGGATGGCTCGAGGGGCTGGGCCCGTGGCTGCCGGTATTGAAGGGCGAGAAGCTTTATGGTCGCGGTGGTGCCGATGATGGCTATGCCTTGTTTGGTGCGTTGACCGCACTTCTGGCGCTGCGTGAGCAAGGTGTGGCCCATGCGCGCTGCGTGGTGATGATTGAGGCGTGTGAGGAATCGGGTAGTTACGATCTGCCGTTTTATGTGGATCATCTGGCTGAACGCATTGGTCACCCTTCTCTGGTAGCGTGTCTGGATTCGGGCTGCGGTAATTACGATCAGCTATGGTTAACCACCAGCCTGCGGGGTATGATGGGCGGTGAGCTTGGGGTAGAGGTATTAACCGAAGGTGTCCACTCCGGTGATGCCTCGGGTGTAGTGGTCGATAGCTTTCGTATCTTGCGCCAGTTGCTGGAACGCCTGGAGGATGCCGATACTGGGCAAATCAAGCCACGAGAGCTTTACGTGGATATTCCCGCTGAACGGGTAGAGCAGGCTCGCACCCTGACCCATATACTGGGTTCTGAAATGCACGATAAATTTCCCTTTATCAAAGGGATGAAACCACTAACGGAAGACCTGACTGAGCTGGCGCTCAATCGTACCTGGCGGCCACAACTGGCGGTGACTGGCATCGACGGTTTGCCGCCGCTTGAAAGTGCGGGCAATGTGCTCCGCCCCAGAACAGTTGCCAAGCTGAGTCTGCGTCTGCCGCCAACGTTGCCTGGCGCTCCAGCAGGGCAATTTGTCAAGCAATTGCTGGAGCGTGACCCACCTTATGGGGCCAGGGTGTATTTCAAGCTGGAGAAGGATGGCAGCGGCTGGAACGCGCCACCGCTTTCACCGTGGCTGCGCGAAGCTGTGGCAAAAGCCTCCGTGCATTACTTCGGTGCTCCGGCAGCCTACATGGGAGAAGGTGGCTCCATTCCGTTTATGGGCATGCTGGGCGAGAAATTTCCCAAGGCACAGTTCTTGATTACCGGCGTGCTTGGTCCGCATTCCAATGCGCATGGCCCTAATGAGTTTTTGCACATCCCCACCGGCAAGAAGGTGACCATGGTGGTGGCTGAGGTGATGGCTGAGCATTACCAGCAAAGCAGCGGGCATTAAGTGATTTGTCTTGTCTGCACATATGGGGTTTTCTGACTGTGGAGAAGTTATATCTGCCTGAGCGTTGGCGTGTTATTCGCTGCCGTGTCGATGAGGCATGTCGTCGCGCAGGGCGTGCGCCCTCTTCAGTGAGTATCCTTCCGGTTAGCAAGTACTCCACTTCAGGCACGATTCGCGAAGCGGCGTCGCTGGGTTTTCGGCGTTTTGCTGAAAACCGGGTGCAGGATATACGTGACAAGTCAGTGGCGCTGGCTGACCTGGATATAAGTTGGGTGATGATCGGTCACGTGCAGCTCAACAAGGTCAAGGAAGTGGCGCGACGGGTCAGTGAAGTGCAGTCGCTGGATTGCCTGGCGCTGGCCGCTGCGCTCGACCAGCGCCTGCGTAGGGAAGATCGGTGCATGGATGTGCTGATTCAGGTGAAAACCTCGCCAGAGCACAACAAACATGGTTTACCATCTTCAGGACTGGGTGCTTTTCTGGAGGAAATGCGTCGCTATGACAGCTTGCGTGTGCGCGGCCTGATGACTTTGGCTGTACGCAGCGACGACTCTGACCAGGTCCGTGCCTGTTTCAGGCAGCTACGCCAGTTGCGTGATGCCGCGCAGGCGCGTGGGCATGCCGTCACACGCCTGTCCATGGGCATGAGCGGTGATTTTCCATTGGCGATTATGGAAGGCGCGACTGAAATTCGTATTGGCCAGACGCTTTTTAGTGCGCGCGCTGGTCTGTAACGTGACTTGTACAAGACTTTTTACGATTTTTTTGCACAAGCAGTTGGGCGACCAGCGTTTATCTGGCGGCTGGCTGCTTGTTCCCGCTGGGTTTCCGCTATTGGACAGATGGATAGCAGTCGGCGGCAAACAAACCCGGGTAGCGCTTCACATAAGCATGCACCATCCACGGCCGCACATGTTATATGTGCCAAGTGAGGCAAAACGGGGGATCATCAGAACCGGAAATGCGGTAATAGGACAGGTTGTTCGATTGTCTCCCACCTCTTCATTGTCACCCATCCCCTCAGGCCATTTTTTTGCTGTCTAAATGGCGAATAGACCATGTTTTCTCCAGTATGCGAAGGAAGCGCGACGGGAAGGATGGGTAGCAGAGCATCGCACCGTGCACTGCGGAAAACCCTGCTGTAGTCTTGCGCTGGTCGCGCGTACTGGCGCATCGTTTTTGGATCGTTGATCATGCTTTCTCATATTCCTCGCATCACCCGCAACCTGCTGTTAGCCAATATTGCGGTGTTTACCTTGCAACTGCTGCTGAGTGATCAGACCAGCCTGGTGCTGACCCAATATTTTGCATTGTGGCCGCTGGGGCCAGCGGTACATGGTGTGACTCCGGATGGGCACATGATTCACCCTGGCTTCCAGCTCTGGCAGTTGGTGACCTACGCTTTTATGCACGGAGGTTTTACCCATATTCTGTTCAATATGGTTGCCCTGTACATGTTCGGCGGCACGATCGAGCACACTTTCGGCGCGCGGAACTTCATTGTTTATTACTTTGTGTGTGCCGTGGTGGCTGCGCTGGCACAGCTACTGGTCGTTCGCTATGTCACCCATGGTTTTTATCCCACCATCGGTGCTTCAGGGGCGATTTTTGGTCTGCTGCTGGCTTTTGGCATGCTTTATCCACAGGAAAAAGTGATGCTGATTTTTCTTCCGGTACCGTTGCCGGCGTGGCTTTTTGTTAGCGGTTATGCGATTGTGGAGCTTGTGCTTGGCATAACCGGTACGGCTGCCGGCGTGGCACATTTTGCGCATCTTGGCGGTATGGTGGCCGGTATGGTATTGATCCAGTACTGGCGCGGAAAATTGCCGTTTAAGCCGAAGCGTCGACTCATGCGCTGAAGTCTTTCTGTGGCAAGCAGGCGCAGTTTATCGGTAGATTGATGCGGCACCTTCAGGTCGGGTTTTAAAGCGCTTGTGCACCCACAGGTATTGCTCGGGAGCGGCGCGTATCATCTGCTCGATGCACGCGTTAATGCGCGCAGTATCCTGGCACACATCAGCACCAGGTAAATTCTCCATCGGTGCACCCAGGCGCAAAGCGTAGCCCGCCTTGCCAGGCAAACGGCGATGGTAGAACGGAATGACCAGCGCACGCCCCATTCTGGCTAGATGATGGGTGGCGGTAATGGTTGCGGTCGGCACCCCGAAAAATGGTGCGAACACCTTGTTCTTGCTGGGCATATCCTGATCGGGTGCGTACCAGAGCGTGCCGCCCGCACGCAGGTACTTCACGCTGCCCCGGATATCATCTTTGTTGAACATGGCCTCGGCATAGTTTAGGCGTGCGCGTAACACTGCCCATTCAAACACGGCCTCATCCATACGGCGGTACATGCCGGCGATATGGGTGTGTTGCGAGATCAAACGCGCGCACAGCTCCAAGTGTGAGAAATGGCCACCTAACAGGATGACCCCACGACCTGCGGCGCGCGCTGCTTCCAGGTGTTCCATGCCTTCGATGTTGACCGGGATACGGGCAATAGCACGTTTTGAACCCATCCAGCCAAGAGCGAACTCCACAAGCATCAGGCCAATATCGCGCAGGTGAGCATCCACCAACCTGGCACGGGCTTGCGCGTCCCACGTGGGAAAACACAAGGCGATATTGCTT
>JAAXIA010000032.1 GCA_012270595.1 Rhodanobacteraceae bacterium
CCGCAGCCAAGACCATGGGTGGACTCAATGTGGTCCTGAACTGCGCCGGTGTACTAGCTTCCGGCCGGGTACTGGGCAAGGCCGGCCCCATGCCCCTAAGCGCCTTCACCAGCACACTCATGGTGAACCTGGTGGGTAGCTTCAACGTAGCCAAGACCGCTGCAGCACACATGCAGCACAACGCACCGGGCAAGGATAATGAACGTGGTGTCATTATCCATACCGCTTCGATAGCCGCTTATGAGGGGCAAATTGGTCAAACTGCCTACGCTGCCTCCAAAGCCGGCCTGGTAGGGATGACCCTGCCCATGGCGCGCGAGCTGGCCCAGTGGGGGATACGTGTGGCGAGCATCGCGCCGGGGCTTTTCCAAACCCCCATGGCATCACACCTGTCCGAAACGCTCAAGGAGGCACTGGCGACTTCCGTCCCCTACCCATCGAGGCTAGGACAGGCGGAAGAATTTGCCCAGACTGTGGCCTTTATTTTAGTTAACTGCTACATCAACGGTGAAACCATCCGTCTAGATGGCGCGCTACGATTAACGCCGGCATAGACACAGTCCCCGGAACGCCCCGTCAATCGTCTCCCCAGAACCACACACGACACATATGAGCTTAATGAAAGCATCTGACACCAAGAAAGGGCATGTCGTTGAGTACGCAGGCAACGCCTACCAGGTACGCGACATCGAGCGAAGCACGCCTACCGCACGCGGCGGTAATGTGACTTTCCGTTTCACTCTTTACTCTATACCGGGTGAACGCAAGGTCGACCTCAGCCTGCGTGCCGACGATACCTTCAACGAAATAGCATTGGTGCGCCGTGCTTCTATCTTTTCCTATAAGGACAACGATGTTTTCGTCTTCATGGATACCGAAGACTACACCCAGTACCTGCTAACACCAGAGCTGGTGGGTGACAAGGCCGCCTATATTGTCGAAGATCTGGAAGGCTATTATGTGCAACTTATCAACGACATGCCGATAGGATTACAGTTTCCCACCAGCGTGCCTCTCACCGTAGTGCGCACTGCGCCAGAAATGAAAGGAGCCAGTGCAACTAAACGTGGCAAACCCGCCATACTAAACACCGGGGTAGAAATCCAGGTGCCTGAGTACATTGCCTGCGAAGAAAAAGTGTGGGTCAATACCACCACGGGAGAGTTTTCCGGTCGCGTCTGAATAAAACACCTGGGCGGAATAATGCGGGAACCTGCAAGATAGCCAACAAAACACCATAACCGTGTAATTTAGGAACCTACACCATGATGCGTTTGCGCCACTGCCTTGCCTTTCTCACCACCACAGCGCTACTAACCGGCACGGCTGCCCATGCCAGAAAAATCACCATGGCCAAGGGTAGCGTGCACTTCAACACACCTGCCAGTTGGATCGAGATTCTAACAACCCAAGGTGATCCAGAAGTTCGGGTCTTCCAGGTACCTGCCCCTTCAGGGGCGGAAAACGCCTCTCTGGCACGCGTTAGCGTTACCATAAAGAAAAAAGTAGCAGACCTCGCCGCTTTCAAGGCGTACCGCCATGCCGCCCTTGCCCGCGCCAGGCAGCTAAGGTCTTACCAGCCGCGCCGCGCCCACAAAAGCCAGAGTCAGGTCTACACCGCGCAGGAAAACCACACGCTTTTCCACTATGTCGAGTTTTACTACTTCACTGGTAAAAGCGCCATCAAGTTACGCTGCCTAAGGCCGGTTCGAACACGGGAGAAGTCCGACTGGACGCAACACTTCGACAAGAACTGTCGCGCCATTGCCGGCAAGCTAGGTAACCTGCGTAAAAAAATCAGGCACGACGCCTTGGCACCGTCTGCTGGGTAACCCGAATTCAACGCACCACAAGTCAAAAAAGATCAGACCTTATGGTGACCATCTCCTGCATCCGGCCACTTTCATCGTCCCGTAACCATCCAGGGTCATACCTCATATGCCAACCCGTCCATTATCCACTCTGACAAGACGCTTCCAGCCGCTGCTTTGGCTTGGTATATGCTTTATTGCTATTTCCTTCCTTACCCGCTTGATCCTGCTGTTCATGACTGGATCGGGCATACCCGCCAACCCGCTTTACTGGTTGTACGCTTTCGCTGTCGGGCTGGGCTACGATCTGATTACTTTCGTCTATTTTGCCTGGCCGCTGGTTTTAGTGCTGTGGCTGGTGCCGACCCGGCGCGGACGCCTTTCCGGCTGGGCCCACTGGCTACTGTACGCACTGGCAGTGATTGGTCTGTGTGCGGTGTGCCTTGGTGCGTTACGCCTATCGTTCGATGCCAACTGGAAGACAGCATGGCCTGCTGTGCTGCCCTTTCTGTTCGTGCTTCCACTTGCCGCATTTACCTACACTTCGCGCCTTGGGCAGTGGCTGCTTTATGGATTGTGTCTACTGCTACTGTTTGGCCTGTTGTTTACAGGGGTCTCGGAACTGACCTTCTGGAATGAGTTCAGTACCCGCTTTAATTTCATCGCCGTGGATTACCTGATCTACACCCGTGAGGTCATAGGCAACATTGAGGAGTCCTATCCCATTGGTCAGTGGATAACAATGCTGGCTATAGGCGCGGTGCTCATTGTGCTGCTGACCCGGCGCTATCTCTATACCCGTGACGATCACAGCCACTTCGGACAGCGTAGCCTGGTCGTTCTGGTCTGGCTGGGGTTAACCGTCATCAGTGCCATAACCATCAACGCCGAAAGCAAAAACCGGGTGCGCAATGTGTATGTCCAATCACTGGCCGGTAATGGCATCTATGAATTTTTCTCTGCCTTTCGCAATTCCAGGCTCAATTTCCATCGCTTCTACCGCAATCTTCCGGATGACAAAGCCTATGCCATCGTACGGCGGATGTTAAAAACACCCGACGCCAGCTTCGTCAGCAAAGATCAGCACGACCTCACTCGCCTCATAAGACATATCGGACCCGAAAAACATCTTAACGTGGTACTTATCAGTGTGGAAAGCCTTTCTGCAAAATACCTTACCACCTTCGGTAACCGACAAAAGCTTACACCCAACCTGGACAAGCTTACCGGGCAAAGCCTGTTTTTCCGGCATATGTACGCCAACGGCACACGCACCGTACGTGGCCTTGAGGCCATTACCCTATCGGTGCCACCAACGCCGGGGGACTCAATAGTTAAACAAAAGCACAATGAAAATCTGTTCTCGCTAGCTGATATCTTCAATCAGCGTGGCTATGTGTCGGAGTTTGTATACGGTGGCTACGGCTACTTCGATAACATGAACTATTTCTTCGCTCATAATGGCTACCAGGCGGTGGATCGCCGTGATATGCCAGCCGACATGACTATCCATAGTGAAAATGTCTGGGGCGTTGCCGATGAAGATCTGTTTACCTTGGCGATACAGCACATGGACCGCATTCATGCCCAAGGCAAACCTTTCTTTTTACATATCATGACCACATCCAACCACCGCCCCTATAGCTGGCCGCGGGGGCGTATAGACCTAGCACAAGGTCACCGCAACGGTGCTGTTAAATACACAGACTGGGCCATCGGCGATCTGCTGAAACGCACACGGAGCAAGCCCTACTTCAAAAACACGGTTTTCGTCATCACCGCCGATCATTGCGCCTCCAGTGCGGGGCGCACACGCATTCCACTCAACAAATACCATATCCCGCTATTCATCTACGCGCCAGCGCAATTCAGGCCGCAACAAGTCGATGCGATGATGTCGCAGATGGATATCGCCCCCACCCTGCTGGGTCTACTCCACTTTAGTTACCGCAGCCGCTTCTTTGGTCAGAATATTTTCGCTATCCCTGCCCGTGACGAGCGTGCCTTTCCCTCCACCTACCAGAATCTTGGTTACCTCAAGGGGAATCGACTAACCATTCTTTCACCCGGGCGCAAGGTCGAACAGGTCAACCCCAATGCCAAAACAGGCGATGCCACGCCCTACGCCAAACGCGATCCCATCACCGAGAACCAGGCCATTGCCATGTACCAGGTGGCTTACGACGAGTTCAATAGTGGTCGCATGCGCTGGCGCGCCAGCGATGCCACACCGGTGTCGGCTTGTGTCCATCTCCCGGGAGACGCTGCGCCCTGCCAACCCTAAAGGGCGCGATGCCAGGTATCCGAGAATTCACACGGCAAGATGCACGATGTCGTGCTGTACTACACAGTGAAAGAGTGGCTTCTTCTGATTGAGTGCGTTACCAATCATGGGTCAGTCGATAGCATAAGCACCGTATGTGATAGCGCGGCGAGCGTGTTGCGCCAAGAAAGGGACTTAAAGGTTTATGACAACAGAAGCAAATGCGATCGACCGTATCCTTGAATGGTCTGGTTCTAGTTCTATTCATCACTGGCAAGCCCATGCACTGCGTCAACTTGTAGCACAAAAGAAACCAGATATCAAAGAGTTAGTCGCCCTCTGCAAGAAGGATGAGGAGGATGATCAGCGGTCATGCGTGCCGGACTCTCATCCTTCAAACCGCGATCAAGGTAAAATGTGTCTGCGCGAGGTGTGTGGGATTGAGCACGTTAATGCCCTGGCTCCAAAAAAAAAACATGAAATTCCAATGCGAAGGTTTGACCGTCATCTATGGCGATAACGGATCAGGCAAGTCAGGCTACGCGAGGATTTTAAAAAAGGCGTGTTGCGCCCGTGGGCAAGACTCTCAAGAAATCATGCCAAACGTCTTTGACTCTGAACACGGCACGCCGATCGCCACGATTAAATACAAGGTCGGTAACAATGACCGCAACTGGACGCTTGGACAGGATGACGACAACACGATTTCAGCCATTCGAGTGTTCGATGCACACACCGCGAACGTCCACCTCGACAACAAAGATAATGCGTTGGTTTACACACCGTTTCCGGTGAGATGCCTTGAGAAACTGGCAAGTCTCTGTGATGAGGTCAAGAAAGAGCTTTCAGAAGAAATTAAACAGATAGAAGAACAAACGCCCAAAGCGATCAGTGAACCAGCATGCAGAAAGGAAACATCGGTCAGTAAGCTCATGGCCAAGCTAGATGCCGACACTGCACCTGAGCGTGTCAAAGCGTTGGCCGAGCTTACGCAAGCAGAGGAAACCCGGTTGATTAAGCTCGAGGCGGATCAGGCTGACGATCCGACTCACCTGGCAGCCAAGCTTAGGCAGTCGAAGAAAGAACTTGACAATTACGAAATAATTTTGAATAAACTTTTTACTTCTATTAGCGAAGATAATTCAAATAAACTGCGCCGCTTGGCCAATGAGAGAGATACTACGTTCAAAGCGGCAGAAGCTGCTTCCAGTGAGCAATTCCGGAACGAACCGTTACCGCAGATCGGCTCGAAGGTTTGGAAGAGGCTATGGGACAGTGCCCGAGCATTTTCTGAGGCGGAAGCATATCCCAAAGCTCCCTTCCCTGACGCCAACAACGTATGTGTGCTTTGCCAGCAGACATTGACTAAAGCCGCCTCTGATCGTCTCAGGCGCTTCGATGATTTTGTACGCGGGGATACTGAGAAACGTGCCAACCTCGCACGCACCACGTACGACAATGAGCTGAAAAAGTTCAAGGACGCGGCTATGTCGTGTTGTGCAGATCTTCGGAAGATTCGGAAGACAATGAAGAATTGCCAAAACGATCTGAAAAAAATCCAGAAAACGACCGTACTTGCCCTATTGCGTTATCGCCAGATCAGGCAATACCACACTAGGGAATCCCTGATCAATGGATGT
>JAAXIA010000136.1 GCA_012270595.1 Rhodanobacteraceae bacterium
AAGCGGAGAAATCCATCATCGAAGTCGGCAGGCATGGCTGGCTTGGGGGAGCTTGCTCAGAACATCCATTGATCAGGGATTCCCTAGCCAATCACCCACAGACCTCAGCACGGCAGATGGAAGTACGCAACAAGTTCAACAACCAGATCGCCGCACGCGTGGCCATACCCGATGCCGTGACCATCGACCAGGCGATCACCGCCGCCGTGGACGCAAGCCGGGCCATGCGTCAATTCAAACCCTGGGCACGACAAGCAGTACTGCAACACTGCATAAAACGTTTCAGGGAGCGCCACGAGGAACTGGTACAAACCTTGTGTATCGAAGCCGGCAAGACGATCAAGGACGCCATCAGCGAAGTAACACGCTTAATCGACACTTTCCAGATCGGCGCTGAAGAGGCGGCCCGCAGCACGGGTGAAACACTCAACCTGGAACTGGCCGCACGGCTGGAAGGCTATCACGGCTATACCAAACGTATGCCAATTGGTCCAGTGTCATTCATCACACCTTTCAACTTCCCGCTCAATCTGGTTGCACACAAGGTCGCTCCAGCAATCGCCGCCGGCTGCCCATTCGTGCTCAAGCCCTCGGAAAAAGCTCCACTCGGCGCACTCATCATCGGTCAGATTCTGGCCGAAACAGATCTTCCCCGGGGTGCCTTTTCCATTTTGCCGCTGGAAGGAAGGCACACCACTGCGCTGGTGGAAGATCAGCGCCTGAAACTTCTCTCCTTCACCGGTGGTCAGATCGGCTGGACACTCAAGGCGCGAGCTGGACTTAAAAAGGTCATACTGGAACTGGGAGGCAATGCCGCCTGCATCGTCGATGCCGACCAAAAAGCGTATCTGGACCACATCGTTGAACGCCTGGTTCTGGGCGCATTCGGTCAGGCCGGTCAAAGTTGTATCAGCGTACAGCGCATTTATGCCCACAGCAACCTCTACGAGACGCTCAAAAACAAGCTCGTCACCGCGACAAGGCAACTTAAAGCCGGCGATCCCCAAGACAAAAACGTGTTCATCGGCCCTATGATCGACGAGGCTGCCGCACTACGTCTGCACAACTGGATCGAGAAAGCACGAAAAGCTGGAGCCAGCGTACTGTGTGGTGGTATGCGTAAAGGCAACCTGCTAGACGCCACACTGATGGAAAACGTACCCGTCGACGCCAGACTTAACCGCCAGGAAGCCTTTGGCCCGGTTGCCCTACTCGCTCCGTTCAAACAATTCGACGAAGCCGTGTCCATGGTGAATGATTCCGACTATGGCTTACAAGCAGGCGTGTTTACCGACAGCCTGGACCACACTATGCGCGCATGGAATGAACTGGAACAAGGTGGCGTAGTAATCGGCGATACCCCCGGTTTTCGCGTGGACATCATGCCCTATGGTGGCATCAAGAACTCGGGGCTGGGCCGTGAAGGCGTGCGCTACGCTATTGAGGATATGAGTCAATGGCGCCTTCTGGTCATCCGCGAGCATCAGGAGAAAAACTAATCAACACATCACCATGATCGCTGCGCACAAGCGCTCATCAAACGCCCTGGCTTTGACCCATCATCCTGTCAACGACATAGCGCGCGATATACACATATTCGTGCAGCGCCACATCACACAGCATAATATTCCACGCTTGCGGCCACCATGACCAGCGTGCATGCATTTCACCGCCACTCACCGCTACAGGGTGCATGCCAAAATGTGCAAAATACAGGAGCGCACGGCGCAAGTGAAAAGCCGAACTAACCAGATACAGGCGTTGCTTTGCCTGTGGCGGCAACAAAACGCGACTGAACCGCGCATTCTGCCAAGTATTACGACTGTGCGATTCAAGCAAAAGATCGCGCGCCGGACAACCCAGCCGACGCAGTACCGCAGCATAGACGAATGCTTCTGTCACCTGATGACCCTGACTGTCACCACCACTGATCAGCAAACGGCACTGATGAGCAGCGGCTTTGCAATCGTGATAGAGAGAAGCCGCCTTCACCAGGCGGCCATAGGCAAACAGTGCAGGCTGCGGTGCACCGCCGGCTTCTGGCAACACTGTACCGCCACCGAGTAGCACAATCACATTGCGTGGGCCCCACGACGGCGTAACCGCATCAACCAACCCTTGCCGCAACCCAGCGAGCAACACCGACGCTAGCGGCCCACACCCGGCCAGCATAAACAGCGCCAGTGCCACACCACCCAAAGTCCACGCCAGGTGCCGAAGTCCTCGCCACGCCGCCAGTCCTGCTAACACCAGAAGCACCAGAAGCACCATAAAAACCATGATCACCCCTTTAGTTTCGCCGAAAAGAATTTTGAATTTAACGTGCTCCGCTGCTCACGGCGCGCCGATGTGCCAGCACCAGCGCTGCCCGTACATTCATCGACAGCACGCAGACGCAGGGTCAGCCCTTTCAGAAAATGGCGCAATAACTGGTCACCGCAAAGGCGAAAGTTTTTGTGGCTTGGCTGGCGAAAAAGTGCGCTCATTTCCGATCTTGACAAGCGCAAACCAGCATCGGCCATGATCTGGTGCATAGCTACATCTTTTAGTTCAAAAGCAACACGCAACTTCTTGAGTACCACATTGTTGGTCATGCGCTTTTCTGGCTGACGCTGCGCAAAGCTGGCATCACGACCGCGTAAATGAATCACCAGACCATCGAGGAAGCATGCTAACAAACGGTCGCTGCACACTACATAACCGCCTTCCTCTTCTTTTTTCAGCAAGGCTTGCACCTGTGCCTTGTCAATGAGCAACCCAGGGTCACTCAGCCGTGTAATATGCGCGACCTTGGTATCGCTCAAATCAAGCATGTAGCGAATGCTTCGGAGAATATCGTTGTTGCGCATACCAAAGACCTTGAAATATCGGAAGAAGATACGCTCCCATGATGCTTGGAAGATCCAGTCTGATGATCCATCTGGGCGAAAATGAAGACTCGAAAACCAGATGCACCGCGACCACCGAGGCAAAGCGATGCATCTGGCTGTCTACGGAATTTTTAAGCGCTATCAACCCGCACAAGCCTTGCCGTGCGCAGCATGATAACCCTTCGCTCTGGCATCGTCTTCACGCAGATACCTGCCGTGTCTGGTGCGACCGTACCACCTGTCATGCTGGCAGTGATAGATCTTGCTACCCGTGCTAACCCAAACCATGCCTGGTCCGCCACCAAGCGCAAGCTTGCTCTGGGTTTTGGATGCCTTATGTTGCGACTTACTATCCGGATGGACGACCTCAGCCTTTATGACCCGTTTTGCCTGAATGCAGGTAGAGGCCATCAAAACCATGGGGAAAACGGCTATCTGAGCAAGTAATTTCATACAAATCGATCCTCTGTAGATTTCGTTTCACGCAACGCCATGCACACGGCACTACCATGCTCCGCAAGCTTTTTGTCACGCCGCCCGGGCATGGTAAAAATCCCATGCCACCAGAGAACTATGGATGAAGGGTGGCAGCGCTGTCGAGTCGGTCGTTACCTACGACACAACAGGCATATTTACCCGGGAGGTTGACCCTGCATAGCTCACACGGAACTCGGCATGCTCTCCTCAGCGCGGTAGTTATCCTGGTCATGGTAACTACGCGCATAGCGGCCAAAAACCAGCGCGGCTATCAGCGCAAATGCCGCAAAGAAAAACATCTGAAAAGCCGTAAGGCTCAATCCTGTCTTGGCCACCGCGGTACTAACCACCTGTTCGCGTAGCAAGGCATCGACCAGCAATACCCATAGATTGGCAATAGTCGAAACAAGATTCCAAAAACCCATCACCACCCCTTTCATAGAAACCGGTGCCTGACTATAGACAAATTCCAGTCCGGTAGCCGAAACCAGCACTTCGCCCATGGTAAGCAAGATATAAGGCAACACCTGCCAGGCAATAGAAGGGGTATAAGAACCACCATCCATCAGCAGCTGCAAACCACCCACTACAACCCAGGCCAGACCACCCAGAACAATGCCGAAAGTCATGCGTCGTAGTGGTCGCAGCTCCCAACCACGACGACGCAAACGTGGATAGAGCACCAGATTGTTAAACGGGATCAGTAGCATGACCAGCAAAGGGTTAAGTGCCTGCATTTGCGCCGGGTGCAACCATGCCGGCACGCTCATCGCCCTGCCTTGTAAGATCCAGGTTGAGCCTTTCTGGTCGAACAGTGCGTAAAACGGCGTCGTCAAGGCAAAAATAAGCAGTAAAAGAAGTACATTGCGCACTCCATCGACCACCGCGTCCGGATGGACGACTCGGGCACGATCCAGTTGCAGCCAGGCCCCTCCCCCCACGCCGACCATCAGGATCAGCAAAGCCAGACAGGCAACTACCACGAAACCTAGTTTCGGCAACCAGGTAAACACCGCGCAGCCCCCCACCACAGCAGCCACGGCCAGCCACAACCCCGGCCTTCCGTGGCGCGGTGCACGCTCCAGCAAGGCGCTGCGCATCACCCGTGAAAAGGAATGAGGATCAGGTGGGGTCGACGGCAACATTACATATTTCTTGCGCCCGAACCAGAACACCATGGTAGCCAGGAACATCAATACGCCGGGAATACCAAAGGCGACCTCCGCACCAAAATGCTTCAGGGTAATCGGCACGAGAAACGAAGCAAAGAATGAGCCAAAATTGATGGTCCAGTAGAAAACATCAAACACAAGCTTGGCCAGATGCTTGTTAGACTGATCGAACTGGTCACCGACAAACGAAGACACCAGCGGTTTGATACCACCAGCGCCCAGCGCAATTAGACCAAGCCCCATAAAAAAACCCATGCGTTGATGCTCAAAACACACCAGAAACACATGTCCCAGGCAGTAGACCAAGCTCATCCAGAACACGAGGTGGTATTTACCAAAGAAGCGATCAGCCAGATAACCGCCAAGGAGCGGAAAAAAATATACGCCCATCACGAAGGTGTGAAAGATATCCTTGGCCGCACCCACGCGCGTACCCGCAGGCAGATATAACAGCAGGTCGGTCACCAGAAACGAGGTGAGAATGCTGCTCATACCATGGAACGAAAATCGTTCACAAGCTTCATTGCCGATGATGTGGACAATCTGTCGCGGCAAGCGCGCGCGTTGACTGGCAATCTCCAGACCCATTGCGCCATCCTCCACAAAACCGTCACACGCGAGCGGCCAGCACGCCAAGTTCAGCCGCAGCGCGGAACCAAGATGCCACATAAATTAATGCTTTTGCAAACAAAACGATG
This sequence comes from Rhodanobacteraceae bacterium, assembly GCA_012270595.1. GTDB lineage: Bacteria > Pseudomonadota > Gammaproteobacteria > Xanthomonadales > Rhodanobacteraceae > Rhodanobacter_A. The sequence continues at coordinate 5,218 of JAAXIA010000136.1, forward strand.
GAAACACCAAAATCGTTTCAACTGAGCGACAACACCAAAAACCTGGCTTGTTGATGCAACAGGGTCCGTTATCAGTTATAATAAGGCGTCTAGGCTAGACAAATAGCACACTGTTTATTTTGTTTGCGCATTACGTCGGCACACTGCCCCTCATCACCCGATCTTCTTAAAGCCCCACACCCGCACCACTGCCTGTGGTGCGCATCGCAACGATCACGGCTGGCCATAACAGCCAGAGCATTATGTCCGAATCTCCACCAGTCAATCCTCCACTGCCCGGTGGCCGTCTTCATACTTTGCTGGGACACGAGTTGTTCGCTCCCAAACAGTGGAAACGACGTATTACGCTATGGCTCGCAGCGCTTCTCGTCGCACTGGTGGCCATTGTGTTTGCCAAGGCGAGCAAATCGGCATTTGAGCTATTTCAGATCATCCTGAAGCATGGTTCCTGGCTGCCATTTATCCTTACCCCGACAGTTTTCGGCCTGCTGGCCTGGCTCACCCAGGGGCGCCTGCGCGCCACTCAGGGTAGTGGCATACCGCAGGTTATCAGCACCCTCAAAATAGAAAATAAGCGTTTCCGCCAACGCGTGGTAGCACTACCCATTGCTGGTGTCAAAATAGTGCTCACCCTGATTGGACTGATGGTCGGCGCATCCATCGGTCGTGAAGGCCCAACCGTACACATTGGTGCGGGACTTTTCTATTCGCTGGGTCAACGCTTTGGGTTCAGCGATGCGAAGAACTCCTCACGCTTCATTCTGGCTGGCGGCGCAGCAGGCTTGGCCGCCGCCTTCAACACACCGCTGGCCGGTGTGATCTTTGCTATTGAGGAATTGGCTGGCACTTTTGAACACCGTTTCAGCGGTCTGTTGCTAACTGCAGTATTCATAGGAGGTATGGTATCGCTTGGCATCATGGGCAATTATTCGTATTTCGGTGAAGTGCAAACCAGCCTGTCACTGAATCATGCCTGGTTAGCAGTGCTGCTAACCGGTGTCATCTGCGGGTTGCTGGGAGGCCTTTTTGCCAGGCTTATTCTGCTCAACCGACGGGGCCCGTTTGCCTGCATAGGACGTCTGCGAAGCCGCTCCCCCGTACTGTTCAGTTGTGCCTGTGGGATGGCACTGGCCATCATGGGTTTTCTGTCACACGGAAGTATCTACGGCTCCGGTTACGAACAGGCCCGTGCCTTTGTGCAAGAGGCAGCAGCCACGCCCGGTGAAAGTTTTGGTATCGCCAAGTTTGCGGCCAATGTTGCATCGTACTGGGCCGGTATTCCCGGCGGCATCTTTTCACCAGCATTAGCAGTCGGTGCCGGTCTGGGTCATAACATCGCCCACTTGCTCCCCCATGTACCGGCATCAGCAGTCGTGCTCCTGGGCATGAGTGCCTACCTTTCCGCTGTTGTTGGCACGCCTCTGACCGCAGCCGTCATTTCCATGGAGCTAACCGATAACCAGGTCATGGTGATACCGATTATGGCGGTCTGCCTGCTGGCCCGCGCCATTTCCTCCATCTTCAATCCCACACCGGTCTACAAGGAATTCGCTGAGCAAATCGTTCAGGATTACAAAGCCAGGCACGTTGCCCACGATCACACCAGCAGCCATCACCCACACACTTCCACCACACACGGCCCGGCGACCGAAAAAACCGGTCCGGCCCGTGAATATGTCGCGCACTAACGATGCCCATGTGTGCTTAATATGGGTTCAATCAACACACTACGCGACTTTGATTTGGTTGGATAAAGATCTACCAGCTTGTCGTATCGAAAACCGACACTCCCGCAAAAGCAGAAATAACGCCTCTCACAGATAACCCCGCTTTGCAATCAAGACATCAGGCCAATTTTCTCTTTGTTGCGAGCTTTTTCGCTACGGGCCTTCCAGCCACAGATGGCCTCGCGCCGACCACCACTGCCTTTCTGCACGTCGCGGCGCTCCCTTGCTTGTGGTATACACGATGCTTGCCATAACTACCGCGGCAAATCTTGCCGCGCAATGTTTTGCGATCACCTTTTCCCATAAAATATTCCTTGAATAAGCCATGCTAAACCCAGGCACGGATCGTAAAACAGTCCACGTAAAAAGTGCAAATTGGGAAAAGCAAAATTCCGGATCAGTACAAGCCAAAAGCGGCCCTATCCTATACTGTCCCCCCATTGCCACAAACCATACCTTCATCTGGACAGATTCCCGGATCAATCTGCACCGTCACATGACCAATCTGATAACGATCACGCAACAATTGCCGAATCAACACTAACATTGCTGCGCTCTGCGCAGCATCGGCCAGTTCAAGATGCAAAGTCGCCAGGCGCGAGCCGGAAGCCAGTTGCCACACATGCAGATGATGAATGCCCGTCATGACAGGGGAAGCGTCGAGTAATGTCTGTGTTACTTCGTCACAATCCACGTCGTCCGGCACCCCTTCCAGCAGAATGTGAGCAGATTGCCGCAACAAGCGCCAAGCACTGTGGAGGATCAACAAGGCCACCAGCAGCGAGAGTAGTGGATCGCTCCAGTTCCAACCCAGATAACGCACAGCCAGAGCAGCCAGCACCGCACCAAGCGAGCCAAACAGGTCACCCAGCACATGCAATCTGGCTGCGCTCATATTCACATCATCATGTGCATGACCGTGCAGGAGACGCAACACCAAGAGGTTAAACACCAGCCCCAGCAATGCGACCATCAGCATCACCCCAGAAAGGATATGATTCCTGTTCCATTGCAGCAGGCGAACCAATGCCTCCCAGGCGATAAAGCCCACCAGAAGACACTGAGCCAGGGCACCGATGAAGCCGGCCAGTACGTCACTACGCCCGTAACCGTAAGTGTGTCGCGCATCAACCGGCCGCTGTGCCACCCAAGCCCCCAAAAAAGCCAGCAGCAAGGCCAGTGCATCTATCAGCAGATGCACGGCATCGGCCAGAAGCGCCAATGATCCAGACCACCAAGCACCTACGAACTCGATAATCAGCATGGCCAGCGTCAGGGAAAAAGCCACTAATAAAGTGCGTGGAGGCGCGGATGAAAGCCCGAACCCATGGTGACGGCAAGCCCTGTCACCATGGGTTTCAGGGCGATGAACATGTGCACGGCTCATATACACGACACACAAAAAGATGTGCCGGCCATTATACCAACGCCCAAAAGATTATGATTCGACTTTGCGACGTAAACTAAAGCTATGGACATGGCCAGCTTGACGATCCAACCGCATGTTTACAATACTCGATACGGCGACCATCAAGCCACCGCAGGTTACCATGACCTTATGCAACACGATCGAATAGTCCTCCGCATAGAGCACACCAACCGCCATCACGATTAACCCGGGAACGGCCCAGGCAAACGGCAGCAATCGCCGGTGACGACGGAAGCTGATAAACAATGAGGTCAGGACCAATACGCAGGCGATCAGCAAAAACCTGTGCATAAAGACCTCGTTACTAGCAAACCCCAAGCCCAACAGGGGCAACAAGGTCATCACAAACGGATGCACAATGCAGTGGATGGCACACAAAAAAGAAGCAATATCACCAAGACGTTCGGCCACGTTCAAAAAGCGATTTTTCGCCAGTTTTGCAGAAGTTATTGACATTCGATAACCCTCATCAGTCTGGTTCAAGTCAACATAGAAGTGTTACAATATACTATATCGTAACTGATGTGCACGACTTCAGAGCACTAGTGCTCTGAAATCATAAAAAAATTACTATGAGAGGCAACGTTTACAGATACCGTGAACTTCAAGGATCTGCGTCTGCGGAGAAAAGCCGGACTCCTTGGCCCGGGTGTCAATCAACTCGAACACATGCCTATCGTACATTTCCTCAGCGTTGGAGCACACATCACAAATCAAAAACGGTGTCTGATGTCTCTGATTCATGTGATGACACAAAACGTAAGCTTTTATCGATTCCAGCTTATGGATAAATTGGTTTTCCAGCAAAAAATCCAAGGCGCGATACACCGTTGGCGGTGCTGCATGGTCGTGCTTTTCACGAAGTTTATCAAGCAAATCGTAGGCTTTTACCGGTTTCTCGGCAGTGACAATCAGACTCAGAACCTCACGGCGGAGTGGAGTCATGCGCAAACCCCGAACATCACAAATACGCTCTATGGCTGCTAATTGCGAATGAAGCAATTCACCAAAGTAATGGTAGGCTCGCGGTTTGCGAGCATTCAGTTTATGAACAGCACTTTGCACGGACATTCCCTCGAAAATGTATGAATTACACCACAATCAATGTGGACGATATATACGAAGTACCGCTTACTTCAAAGAAAGGCCTGAGAAGCGACCTTAGTTCCCCCCAGCGAGGGAAAGCCCTCATCACATCCAAGCCTAAGGCACTATTCTACTTAACTATATTACATTATGCTACGTTGGGCTTTTTTTAGCGCTAAGTTTAGAAGAGAAAAACTTCGGGCAGGCCAAATAAAGAATCACATTTCCTGACGCCTGTTCACGATCCATGCAAGAAGCCAGATGCTGGTTCATGAAAAAACTTATGCTGCGCTCGTGTAAGCAAAAAAGTCTTATGAGCAGATTCTGGCCGCTGCTGGAGCCTGTGCGCATAAGCAGCCAGGCCATGCAAGATTGACTTAAAGTCGAGTTATTCCGAGATGTTTTGTACCTGACTGTGCGCTGGTTGTCAGTGGCGGGCGCTTACCAAGCGAAAAAACTTTCCCAAGTGGTCTACGGCGTATGCGACCTTTGCCAAACTTCGGAGTGCCCAATCCCGATTGGGGCTAAGCACCCTTGGAACGGTCTTTTAAAAAAATCACCTTGGCGAGGTGCACAAGACCCGCGAGGCGTGCGAGAACTGGAGCTGTGGTGAAGAAAAGATGGACGAAGCCTTCCTTGAGATACTTGACATTGTGCGGTCCATTGCGGACACACCCATGGTAATCAACTCTGAGTATCGTTAGTTGCTGGTCGCGGTCCGGGGAAGTCCTGTGTTTTATCGCTTATCCTGCACTGGTTTATGAGCACACGGATAGGAGCTACAAGCATTGTTACAGCGAACACAGACAACCAGCTTCGGAAGGTGACATGGCCGGAAATGCACAAGTGGTTTTCCATAAGCATTAACGCACAGGCGGCAGCCTCAGGCAGGTTCTTGGATCGTGGCGGCGCAGAGCCTAAAGAGTACGGATATGGCCAATCAAGAAGGGATATGACGCTGGCAAGAAGGTATTAAGGGTCCAGGCGGCAACTTGCGCTGGAATCGCAAACCTTGCCGCACTTTGCTGACGGTAACCAAGCAAGCATCAACGGTATAGACAACCGACTGAGAGACTACCTTGCAGGGCGCTGGCACGTTCCAGGGCAGAACTCCAGGGCAAGGTGTTGGCCGGCGGCGGCTAGTGTGGGCCTTGAGCTTTCCCAAGGCATGCAAAGGCTCTTAAAGTACCCGCGTGATAGCGTCACACGTGCCAGATCCACGCATCCATGCCGTTTCAACCAGTTTTAGGGTAAGGGTGGCGGTCGAGAGCGGCGCTTGCGCAGTAACATCACCAGCCAACCAAACGGCCCCAGAAGCAAAGCCCAGGCAACCCCCTCGCCCAGACGCCTACGCCACCAGCCCAGCAATACGCCGCCC
>JAAXIA010000131.1 GCA_012270595.1 Rhodanobacteraceae bacterium
CAATGCACACATGGCCAGACGGGAAGCGCATAAAGCAGGAGTACCGGCTGTCAACACGGCGCAATCAAGATAAAAACGACTGAAAATTTGCGCCAGATTAAAAACGTAGTCGGCAATTTCATTGGGGGCCAGATTCGATGAGGCCGAAGCAACAACCTCGGGAAAGCGCGTACACTCAAACACCAGGGCACGCTCCGTTGCCGCATCAACATGCATTGTACCTGGATGCATCTGCTGCGCCGCGGCGTTACTCAAAATGGAAGCAACGCGCACACAGGCGTACTGCACATACGGTCCGGTTTTACCTTCAAAAGACACCATACGTTCCGGATCAAAGATATAGCCGGAGACGCGGTAACTGGAAAGATCCGCAAACTTGACTGCAGCAATACCTATTAAACGTGCCAGTGCTTCTGTTTTATCTGCGCTATCTTCTTCGTCACCCGGTATAGCCGCACCCGGCCCCTCTGTTTTGATGGCATTTAGTCTCTCACGCGCCTTGTCTGTTGCACTTTCCAGAAGGTCCACCAATTTAGCCACACCGCCCTGGCGAGTTTTATAAGGTTTACCATCACGACCGTTGACCGTGCCAAAACCGGCATGGATTAACTCAACGCCTGACGCATAACCCGCTTTACGCGCGGTGCGGAACACTTGTTCGAAGTGCAGGGCCTGACGTTGATCCACCACATAGATAATGCGCACTGGAGCAAGCTCCCGCACCCTGTGGAAAATGGTCGCCAGATCAGTGGTGGCGTAGAGCGCCGCGCCATCTGACTTGGCCAGTATAAGCGGAGGCATCGGACGGGTATCGCTCTCGTGTGCCACCTCAACCACCCAGGCACCTTCGCTTTCCACACTAAGGCCACGCTCACGCAAATCGCTCAGTATGGAAGGAATAAGCGCATGCACATCACTCTCGCCCATAAGCATATCAAAATGCGCATCCAGAGCAGAAAAATCCTGCTGTTGAGCATGAAGCGACATGCTACGAATGGCGCGCCACAGGGCGCTATAACCGGGATGAGCGGCCTGTAAGGATGCGGTCAGCTTACGGGCTTCAGCCATTCTTTCCGGATCAGCTTTGCAGGCTGCTGCTGCTCTCGGATAGAGATGCTGTAGCTCCTGCATGCCAAAACCAAGTGTTGACTCATCCAGATATGTCGCGGCAGCATCCGCCTGTGGCAAAAAGCATGGTAACGCCGGGTAGTCACGGCGAATCTGGGCGATAAGCATGCCCATCTGTAACCCCCAGTCCCCCAGATGTGCGTCGGACAGGACATGGTAACCCTGAGCGCACAGGATGCGACGCAGGCTTTCACCCACGACCAGGGAACGCAAATGACCGACATGCAAGGGTTTAGCCACATTCGGCCCACCGTAATCAAGCACCACCGTTTGCGGCGTTTTCTGGACAATGCCAGCGCGTGGATCGACCAGTTGCGCTGCGCCGTAGTGGTTTAACAGTGAGGCTGAAAGCCGCAGGTTAATAAATCCGGGACCACTGACATCTACTAACTCGAAGTCCCCGGTTTCGCGCAACTTTGCTACCACGGGGATGGCGACATCTCGTGGCGAGAGGCCTAGCCTTTTTGCCAACGGTAAAGCGTCATTGCATTGAAGTTCATAACGATCAGCATATTTGGATCGTACTGCACGTACACTATCAAACGGCAACGAACAGGCACGGAAGGCATGTTCCAGAAGCTGGTTTACCCAACCAGACAGGGTACTTGCTACGGTTGGCCCTGCGGCTGGATTGCCTTGCATCCTCTGCGTCATTTTAATCTTGCCGCCAGAGTTTAACGCTGGCGGGCTTTGAACCGTGGATTGCTCTTGCAGATGACAAATACCTTGCCACGACGACGCACTATTTTGCAGTCACGATGCCGTTGTTTGGCAGACTTTAAAGAGGAAAGTATTTTCACGGCTTGCTCCTAAGCATATTGTCGTGAGGAATATCCGACCCGCCATTATAGGCGTTTCATGGTGCTCATACAAGTGCTTGACTGGCCAACGAAAAAGTTTTCCCGCTCGTTTTGCCTCCCGCGATGGCCCATCCCTCCATCAAGCGGGAAGAGGCATGTACACACCAGCATCCCAGCTTTGTAACAAAGCTTATGACAAGGGCATCCGGCCGTTGTGTTTTGCCCACCCTTCAAGCCAAGCTTTAAGAGTAAGCGACACCCGCAAAGAATAGATGGCGCCCAGGGACGCAAAGCACGCGACCTTTTTCAAGCTGCATGACATGCCCTAAGTCGGCCCAGGCTGGGGTCAATGCACTTCATTTTCAACCAACGCGGCGTAAGCATCGGCATCGAGCAGTGCGTCCATCTCGGCCTGATCACTGAGACGAATCAAACATATCCAGCCTTTACCGTAGGCATCTTCGTTGATAATTTCTGGACGCTCGGCAAGCAACTCATTCACTTACACCACTTCACCGGAAACCGGCGCGTAAATATCCGAGGCGGATTTCACCGATTCCAGTACCGCCAACGTACCACCAGCATCGACGCTAACGCCAATTTCCGGAAGCTCGACGTAAACCAGCTCGCCGAGCTGGCTTTGGGCATGGTCAGACAGGCCCACGCGCAGTAAGCCATCGTTTTCAAGGCATGCCCATTCATGGGATTTGAGAAATTTCATGTCACCGGGGATTTCACTCATCAATCAGGTCCAGTTAAATGTATCGAAAAGTTTGGATGAAGATTTTAGCTCTATCACCGCGCAGGTGAATTCAAGGAGCCGCTTTAAAAAACATGAGACTTGGTCAGCACACGCCTGCACACGCCTTGCCATCACGCACAAAGGGATAGTTCACCCGTCGCACTGGCAACTTGCGTCCGCGGATTTCAACGCAGATGTCACCTGATTCACCAACAGGAATTCGCGCCAGAGCAATGGCACGTTCTAGTGTCGGCGCAAAACTTCCAGAAAGGATTTTTCCCTCTCCGCACGCAGTCAATACCGTCTGACCGGGGCGGAGAACGCCTTTCTCATCCAATACCAGCCCCACCATCATGCGCTCCACGCCGACGGCCTTTTGCTTTTCTAACGCAGCGCGCCCGATGAAATCACGCCCATTGTCCAGCGATACGGTCCAGGAAAGCCCTGCCTCCCATGGTGAAACACTTTCGTCCATATCCTGACCATAAAGGTTCATGCCCGCTTCCAGGCGTAAGGTATCACGTGCCCCCAGACCCACCGGACGCACACCAAGCGCCGCGAGTTTCTCCCACAGGATCAACGCATCATCTCCCGGCAACATGATTTCAACACCGTCTTCGCCCGTATAACCCGTGCGCGCCACGAACAGGTCCATGCCCTGAGGTCCCGGCACAGTTACTGAAAAAAATCTGCCTAGCTGCTCTATCTTTGAGCAATTCCCGGAAACAAGTAACTGCATCAAATTATGACGAGCATAAGGACCTTGCACGGCAATGATGGCCAGATCCCGACGCTCTCGCACCGCCACGTCAAAGGCCAGTGCCTGTTTTTTAATCCAGGCCAGGTCCTTGTCACGCGTAGCAGCGTTAACCACCAGGCGATAATAATGATCGTCGAGAAAATAGCATATAAGATCGTCGATCACCCCGCCAAGCTCGTTTAACATACACGAATAAAGCGCTTTTCCATGCACTTTGAGTTTACCGATGTTATTGGCTAGCAGGTAACACAGGAAGTCGCGTGTACGCGCACCTGTCAGATCAAGCACACTCATATGGGACACATCGAACATGCCCACATCCAGGCGCACCGCGTGATGCTCCTCAAGCTGTGATCCGTAATGAATGGGCATATCCCAACCACCAAAATCGACCATGCGCGCACCAAGAGCATGATGGCTGGCGTTGAGGACGGTTTTCCTGGCCATAATACACAGCAACCTGACTGGAGATGGGCGTATTATCCCCCTCGCGCTGGAACAAGCCAAGTATGACACTTTGTCTCAAAGCCAAGGCATAACGAACCACCTGTTCCTGCCCGCCTATATCCTTGAGAGCATCTCAACGATTTCCATTTGCTTTGCCACCAGTTTACCTGTTACCTAGGCGCCTGGTCGCTTGCATAATAATCATTGAAAGACACGTGCCCCCATTATTTTTCATATGTCAAGAACACCAAGGCAAGCATGGCTAAGCAACAACCTCCATCAAGCACCAGGCTATCCAGGATGAAGGGCGCTGGCCAGCCATGTTTCTTAAGCGCTGGCGTGGATGAAGCCGGCCGTGGCCCGCTGGCCGGTCCGGTGGTTGCAGCCGCTGTCATCCTCGACCCGAAACAACCCATTAGCGGTCTAGCTGATTCAAAGAAACTAAGTGAAAAAAAGCGTAACGCGCTTTACTCCATCATCACCCGACACTCACTGGCATACTGCATCGTCATGGTGGAAGTGACGGAAATTGACCAATACAACATTTTGCAGGCCACACTCGCTGGCATGCGCCGGGCGGTTGCTGGACTGCACTTGCAACCAGATGAGGTGTTGGTCGATGGCAATCAGCTACCGCAGGATCTCCCCTGCCACGGGCGCGCCATCGTGGGGGGAGACGCGCTGGAACCGAACATCAGTGCAGCGTCTATTCTGGCCAAGGTCAGCCGTGACCAACGGATGATAGCGCTGGATCGCGATTATGCTGACTACGGATTTGCCAAGCATAAAGGTTACCCTACGGCCTCACACCTGGAAGCACTAAAGCGCTTCGGCCCCTGTCCACAGCACCGACGCAGTTTCGCACCTATCCGGCGTCTGTTGCTTCACTCAGAAAAATGCTTTGAGCTCGCCCATGAGGGCCGGTGCTTAAGGCTTCCATGCCCCTAGAATGAATCCACATGTCTGCATCTTTCATCCACACGCATCTACACAGCGAATACTCGCTCATTGATTCAACCATCCGCATCCCTGCGCTGGTCGATGCCTGCGTCGCCGCGGGAATGCCGGCGATAGCACTCACTGACGACAGCAACATGTTCGCACTGGTGAAGTTCTACCGTGCCTGCACCGCCGCTGGTATCAAGCCATTGTGTGGCATTGATCTGTGGATTTCTGCCATTGACGATACATGCCCATGGCGTCTCACGTTACTGTGCCAGAATCATGCGGGCTATCTTAATATGTCACAGCTGATATCGCGGGCATGGCGCGACGGTCAACATGAAGGCCGTGCGCGGGTTGATGGAAAATGGTTGACACCACAAAGCACGAGTGGATTGATTGCACTGCTCGGTCGTGAAAGCGAGGTGGCGAAAATCGCTCTGAATCAAGGCATCGACGCGGCGCGGCGCACATTGTATCGACTAAGCACACTGTTTCCTGGTCGGCTTTATCTGGAACTGACCCGCTGCGATCGCGACCATGAGGCGCAGTGGAACAAGCTTGCGTTGATACTGGCCGATGCACTAGACCTACCCGTAATTGCCAGCAACGACGTGCGCTTCCTGGGCCAGGGCGATTTTGATTCTCACGAAGCGCGCGTTTGTATCCACCAGGGCAGGGTTCTGGATGATCCCAGGCGCCCACGCCACTACAGCGCGCAGCAGTACCTGAAATCACCTGCGGAAATGGCTGAGCTGTTCGCTGATCTTCCTGAGGCGCTGGAAAATACCGTAGAACTGGCCAAACGCTGCACCCTGGAGCTAGATTTTGGTCATTATCACCTGCCTGATTTCCCGGTCCCTGAAGGTTATGACCTCAACAGCTACATGCGCGAATTGGCACACGACGGTTTAACCAGGCGTCTGAATCAGACACATCAAACTAATCAAACTGCCAATCACCGCCTGGAAGACTACAGGGCGCGCCTCAATCGTGAGCTGGATGTCATTATCAACATGGGGTTTTCCGGCTATTTTCTGATCGTGGCTGACTTCATCAACTGGGCTAAACAACGTGATATTCCGGTCGGCCCAGGACGCGGCTCAGGTGCCGGTAGCCTGGTGGCATGGGCGCTACAGATCACCGATCTCGACCCATTACCACTTAATCTCCTGTTCGAGCGTTTTTTAAATCCCGAACGCGTATCGATGCCCGATTTCGATATCGACTTTTGCATGGAACGTCGTGACGAAGTCATCGACTATGTTACCAAAAAGTACGGACGTGATCACGTCAGCCAGATCATTACCTACGGTTCCATGACTGCACGCGCAGTACTGCGCGACTCTGGTCGCGTATTGGGCATGGGTTACGGCCAGGTAGATAAACTGGCCAAACTTATTCCGAATCGTCCGCTTGACCTGACCCTAGCTGACGCTCTGGGGCACTCAGAAAAATCCAGGAACGAGCCTGACCGCGTCGTCAAGGAGTTTTGCGAAACATTCGCCGAAGATGAAGATGCCCACAACCTGATTGAACTGGCACTCACGCTGGAGAACCTCACCCGCAATGTGAGCAAGCATGCCGGCGGCGTGGTCATCAGTCCCCGGCCACTTACCGAATTTACGCCGCTTTACTGCGAACCCGGCGGACACAGCCTCGTCAGTCAGTACGACAAGGACGATGTGGAATCGGTCGGTCTGGTGAAATTCGACTTTCTCGGCCTTCGCACCCTCACCATCATCGACTGGGCAGTGAAGACCATCAATGCGCGGCGCGCGCGTCTGGGCGAAGATGCGCTAAACATTGCTCATATAGCGCTGGATGATGCGGCCAGCTATGAATTACTGAAAAAAGCACAAACCATCGCCGTTTTTCAACTCGAGTCCCCCGGTATGCAGCGCATGCTCAAAGAAGCGCGCCCCGACCGCTTTGAAGACATCGTGGCGCTGGTAGCGCTGTATCGTCCTGGTCCGATGGAGCTTATCCCCAGCTTCATCGCACGCAAGCATGGCAAGGAAAAAGTAAGTTACCCCGATCCGCGCATTGCATCCGTTCTTGAGGAAACCTACGGCATTATGGTTTACCAGGAACAGGTGATGCAGATGGCACAGATCGTGGGTGGCTACACACTTGGTGCTGCCGATTTACTGCGCCGTGCGATGGGTAAGAAAAAATTAGAAGAAATGATCAGGCATCGCACGCATTTCCGTGAAGGTGCAGCCCAAAAAGGGCTTTCCAACACACAGGCCGATGCCATATTTGATCTCATGGAAAAATTTGCCGGTTACGGCTTTAATAAATCACACGCCGCCGCTTACGCCCTCGTGTCATACCAGACCGCATGGTTGAAAGCACATTACCCTGCCGAGTTTATGGCTGCAGCGATCTCCTCGGACATGGATAACACCGACAAAGTCGTCACCTTTATCGACGAAGCCCGAGCCATCGGTATTCATGTGCTACCACCCGATGTCAATACTTCCGATTACCGCTTTGTGTCCCATGAGGCGATAGACACATCAACGCCTGCAGAACCGCTCATCCGCTACGGTCTTGGTGCTATCAAGGGGGTAGGTAAAAGTGTCTGTGAAGAAATTGTCCGGCATCGTCAGCACGGTCCCTACCGTGACCTAAACGATTTTTGCCATCGTATGAACCCAGGCAAACTCAACCGACGTGCACTCGAAGCCCTGGTTCTCTCCGGCAGCCTGGACGCATTGGCACCCAATCGTGCTAGTGCGTGGGAGCAACTACCCGCAGCGCTCAAGGCAGCAGAGCAACACGCACGCGACCAGCAAAGCGGTCAGAAAGACATGTTCGGCGGCACCACAGACAACACAGAGGCCATATGGAAAGAAGAACCGCCAGCCAATAGCGTGGACTGGCCAATGGAACACAAACTCAAGGGGGAACGTGCTACCCTGGGCCTGTACTTATCCGGTCATCCCACTGATCCATGGAAGGCTGAACTGGCGCAATGTGCCAACAGTCCGTTAGGTGAAATCAGCAAACATTACCCAACATCCCGATCATCAGCTGCCCACAACGACGACAACTACCGCTTTCAACGCAACCCGGACACACCCTGGACGGTGGCCGGAATGGTTTCAGTGTTGCGCAAACGTGCTGAAGATGCCTTTGTCCGTATCGAAGACGGC
>JAAXIA010000035.1 GCA_012270595.1 Rhodanobacteraceae bacterium
GGTGTTCTCGCTGATCGGATTGACCAACCTTTATCTGGCGAGGAGAGCCTTGATGAGTTGATGGGGAAAATCCGCCCGCCGCGTCCGAAAACGGGCGTCTGGAAGCCAAAAAGGCCCAGAAACGCAGCGGTGGAAGCGGAGAAATCCATCATCGAAGTCGGCAGGCATGGCTGGCTTGGGGGAGCTTGCTCAGAAAATCCATTGATCAGGGATTCCTAAAGCACTTCCATTAATCGACAATTATATTTTACTCTTTAACCCAAATGAAACTCGACAAAAAAAACTTTCTATGTGGTACAATAAGAAAAGGCTTGATGATTATTTTTGTTCTTCAAAAAGTCCTCTTGCAAAGTATAATAAAATAATGTGCGAAGCTATGCAGGATGATGAGAAGAAAGCCCAAAAAACTATCGAGGACTTATTGAAACGAGATTATCAAGATTCATTCATAGAATATCTCCATGATTACTATGATAATAGATCAGGCATTTTCCTATCATGTAGGTCGGGGCTCACAAAAAATTATCTGATTATTTTTAAAGCACTTTTAAATGCAGGCGATCATTGTTTTATAGACGGGTACTATGGCCCTTTATTTTTCCGTATGGCAGAACTAGTGATGGTTTTTATAAAACTTGTTGAGAACGAAATTTTATATACGGAAAAAGAATTTATAGACAAAACATTATACCCTTCCATAAAACAAGGCAATGCTATTTTGTATCAGCTTCTTGTTATATTAGCTATACAAGATAGCTCATCTTTATACTTTGAGAAATCACGAAAAATACTAAAAAGGCTTTGGGTGGACCGAGTGTCTGAACTATCAAAATCAAAACCAGAAGATTTTATAAACCACAACTATTTTTTATGGCTACTCTATGTATGGGGAACCTGGAGCAAGGAGCTTGATAATAACAGGACAGAAGCAGAACAATTTATCAAGGATTATAAAAAGGATGATAAAAACTGGCCTCAATGTAATCACTTGTTAACGCAATTAACGCAATTAACGCAATTACTATGCAACCCAAATTTACTATCAAAAGAAATATGCGATAGCAATGTATTTATACATGGAAAAAATCCATGGCCACTATGGATGGGAATTACCGATGATGACTTCAGGGGTAAAAATTCCCCGTGAGTACTTCAAATCACATCACCAAGCGCGCGCCGGTGCCAAGACCATCTGCGGTAATACCTACGTTACCCATAGCAGAGCACTGCTATAGTCTTAAGCCGACGCTTTACCGCCATTCATACCTTGTTACCTACAGCCAACGGTCTGCGTACTTCACTTAACCGTTCATTTCATTCCATAGGCTTTTTGACGACTTCCGTCCGTCTTTAGTGTCGACCGTCACGGGGGAGCTGGTGGCGGCGGTGTGTCCCTCTGTGTTTCACTTTGCTGGGGGTGATATTGCCCCAGACGTCATGGCAATATACCGTCGTCACGGCTTTTCCCAACCTTGCTTGTCCCTTCTTCGGAAGATGTTGAAAAGTTTCGAGCGTGCGCAGAATTTTATGAAGGGCTCCTTTAGGTCCAGGCGCGTTAGATACAGGTAGGTTCATGGATTTTCTGTATTGACTGGTATGTGGGCCAGTAGAATCATCCGCACGCAGCGGATGATTGTCGGCGTAGCTATAGGGGTTCAATCCACTGGCCAGCCCTGCCGGGGCACTTTGTATATATCTTCCAGTGCTGGGCTCGTAGTAACGATTAAGGTTATACACCAGCCCGGTTTCACTGTCGTAGTACTGCCCTGGGCGGCGTAGATTAAGAACCGTGTGCCCATTAATGCTTTGTGCCGCCCCTTCACCAAAGGGGCCTGCCTGGTAAGGCAGCTTCCAGATGATGTTACCCTTCGCATCGGTGAGCACCCGGGGCGTGCCTAGGTGATCGGCGATGATATAGCTGATGCGGGTATTTCCTGACTTTGTGTCAAGTACGGCGACAGGGATGCTACCCATCCAGACAATGTCACGGCTGGTATGCATACTATTCCTGCTCAGCAGTTGACCATGAGGGCCGTAACTAAAGCGCTGCATAGTGCGATCGGTTACTTTCTTCACCCGCTCGCCCAGAGCATTGTAGGTGTAACGGGCCAGCACAGCCCCGCCCTGGGACACCCAGGCCAGGCGATTGCGCGCGTTATAGCCAAACTGATAACTCAAACCAGATCGTATCAGGCCAGTTGTATTACCGTTGGCGTCGAGGCTTCGCTCCAGATTGCCGGTAGCGATAAGGCGGTGGCTGTTCACAGCATAGCGGTAAAGTCCGATGGCCTGCCCGCTGCCGGTTTTGCTTAAGCGATCGCCACCCGGGCTATAGGTATAGGCTTGTAATACTTTACCCGTCGAACTTTTGACCTTGACAAGGCGATAAAGCGCATCGTAACTATAGCTTTGCGTACCAAAATTGCTATGGACTTTCGTCACGTCACCCATGGCATCACGCTCCACATGCACATGCCATACGGGGCTGATTAAATCACTCAGACGGCCATTGGCATCAAAGCGACGTGTGATGATCTGAGCATTACCCAGGATGTAGTGGTTGACTGGTCCG
The DNA here is from genome assembly GCA_012270595.1 of Rhodanobacteraceae bacterium. Taxonomy (GTDB): domain Bacteria; phylum Pseudomonadota; class Gammaproteobacteria; order Xanthomonadales; family Rhodanobacteraceae; genus Rhodanobacter_A. The sequence goes on from JAAXIA010000035.1 coordinate 2,573, forward strand.
AAAGCCTGGTAGCTTATGTCTTTGACCAGTGTGACATCATCCCCACTGACTGTTTTCATCGTGATGCCTGCGATCTGACCGCCACCGTTACGTTGGTAGATCACCTTGATGCCATCGGGGTAACGCACGCTGGCCAGTCGATGCCCGCGGGTCCAGGTGTAGGCCATCGTATCGGTCGTTTTAGCTTGCATCTGGCGTTTCAGTGTGATGTTGCCATGCGCGTCATAGCAATATACGGTGGTCACGGCATTTTCAACCATGCGGGTCACATGCCCTACTGGAAAAGAGTGTGCGCGGCAACCGGTCAGGCCATTGGCTTCGTCGTAGTGATAACTTACGTTCTGGAGGCGGTCGTCGGGATATCGTATTGACGTCAGGCGGTTTAGTGCATCGTAGTGGTAAGTGGCTGTGACGCCTCTGGCGTCAGTGCTGGAGAGCATATTACCCGCTGCGTCGAAACGCCGGGTGGTTTTTCCACTATTGTGGCTCCATGCGCTGGTGGGATTACCTAAACCGTCGTAATGGTAAATGGTTTGAAGGCCATCAGGATCGGTGAGTGCAGTTATGTGATTTAGCGTGTCGTAGCTAAACTGGCTAAGTGCGCGCATGACGCCATTGGCATCCTGGACGATCTGCACCGGTCGGCCCAGCGTATCGTAGCTTCGCTGCTGCGCATTTCCCAGGGCATCAAGGCTGCGCAGCAAGCTACCGTCAGCGTTAAAACTTCCTCTGGCACTGGCATTGAAGATGGTGCGATCAAAACCATCGTTGATACCAGTCAATTCGCCCTGGGGGTTGTAATGCCGTGATAAGGCTTGCTGAAGATGGCCTTGCGGGTCAAAGTATTCTTCCCCGGTGCTCTGACCCAAAGCATTCAGGTTGACATGAACCTGGTTTCCAAGACCGTCACGTACATCGGTGAGGCGGCGGGCACCGTCATAGATATAGCTTAAACTCACGCCATCGGGATCGGTATGCTTGATAAGATCACCGGCACCGTCATAGTCCATTTTAGTGATCACATCTTTTGCAGAAGGCAGGCCATCTGCGCGGGCGCGCACTATACGGCTTATGAGCCAGCCGCGCGGATGATAGGCAAAATCGGTGATGACACCGTTGGCGTCACGTTGGCGCAGCAAATGCCCGTTTTTGTCATAAGCAAGATTGCTGCGGGTATGCCCCAGGGCATCAGTTACCTGATAGAGATCACCCGCCTGATGACATCCCCCTCCAGGCATGCCGCAACCGCTTTCGTCGGTACCAAGGTAATAACGATAGTGTGTGGTTTGGGTAAGATCACTGCGCGGGCCGGTCACAGAACGCAACAGGCCTACCAGTGGGCATTGCGTGTGATCTAGCACATTGCAGTAGGTATAGGTCCAGCGGCGTACGCCTCTGGGCACACGGCCTTCAGCGCGACAGGTGTAGTCACTGGCTTGTTTTGGGTCTATCTGGCAGCGTGCAGTGACTTGTCCGCGGCTGTTATAGGCCCATCCCTTCACAGTCACCAGGACATCGAAAGCATCGCTTGTTTCCTGCATCAAGGGTTTAAACAAGCGCTTATCCCAGCTGATGTCAGTAAAGCGCATGTCATCGGTGCCATCGGCTTCTACTTTGCTTAACAACACACCATAACCATCATAATAAGTATCGTAAGCAGTTGTGGTGATATGGCCGCTGAAATCCTTCGTGTGTACAGGGTAGCCGTGAATATCGTACTTTACCGTGGCAGGCAGGGCCGCTGTGTCTGGCAACTGGATAGATTTCTGCGAGCTGCTTATATGGGGCACACCCTTAATAACCTTGAAAGAGAGTTTCCGGGTCAGCGACTGATTGCGATCAATCCAGTTGCTAAGGCTGGTTGTCCCGTCATGGTGATAGACCAGTTCGGTTTTTCCGGCAATGGCATTGTCATCGCCGTACACACGCATGATCGCCTGGTGGTTGCCGTTATAGACCCAGGTACGGATGCGCCGCCCGCGTTCGTCCGTGACTCCAGTTAAATCGCTACCATCGTAACTATAGCTGCGACTGCTTCGCACTGGTTGCCCGCTTAGCACACCGGTATAGACAACTTTACTGATGCGGGCATCCTTGTGGCCACCGGCTGCATAGTGATAGGTTACCGTTGAACCATCCGGCGTGGTGACCCGGGTCAGTTGCCAGCGTTGTCCCTGCATTTTTGTGTATTTGAGTTTAAGTGAGCGGCCTGTTTCATCCTTAACTCTTACCAACTGATGACCTTTATAGCTAAAGCTAAGCTTTTGTGCACCGGGCCATGTCAGGGTAGTGAGTTGCCCTTGTGCGTTGTAGTGCTCGTCAGGACCATGCAGGTTCCTCACCTTCCAGGCGACAATCTTGCCATTTTCATCAAGCCTGGAAGTGAGCCTCAGGGGCACATCACCCTCGTTTTGCCAGGTACCGCCCTGCTTTTGCTGAAAGTAGTAGTGGTTGCCATCAGGTCGGTAGAGCGTGGCAAAGTGTTGCTCACCTACGGTTGCCGCACTTAGTCGGTAGCTAAAGTTATGCCGCCAATGATCGCCCATCTGGCTGGAGTCAAAAGTAAACCCGGCGCTAGAGTAATAGCGGCGCAAATGAAGCACGCCCTTGCCATGGTAATCGCTCTCCTGTGCCAGCACTGCGCCGCTGGCGAACTGGATGCAGTCGCCACCATGGCGCCCTGCTGCACAATTATTCTGGTTCTTGCCTGGTTCAATCGTGCCTTTTGGAGGCGGGTCGCAAAGATGAGTCTGCTCATTGGGACGATACCCTGAAGGGCATGTCACTTTGCGCACACGACCGATGATCAGGCCGGAATAAATAGGCAAGTAGATCCTGCAATGGATACTGTAGTCACTGGCGGCAAGATCGTCCTTGGCGTATGCACGCATTGCCGTATCTAGATAGGTGGGCTTACCCACATCCCACTTATTGTCCCAGTTCCAGTTGCCGTACTGAGTAACATGAACATGGCATCGCGTGACCTTGAAGTAGGCATGCATACCCGCCGCTTCGGCCGCAGCGCGCGTGCGGAAACTGAAATGGTCCATCTCCTTGACACTGAAATGGTAAATGCCAAAGCCATAGCGATATGGGCCGACCTCTGGTGGCACAGAGGGACGTCCGGCTGCTACAGCGGGCCATTCCTTCGCCGCACCCGCTCGCATGGTAAAGACTGACAGAACCAACGCCAGAAAAAATAGAGGATGCGCCAAACGTCCGTTTTGATCTAACGCTTTCCAAAACATATACCGCTCCACAATTGACCGTCTATGCGGTAAAAAATCTAACATACAATTGCAACGCGTTTTTACAACGCATTTTTCAAAAAGTGTCTAAAAATTTCCGTGTGCCCTGCTACCAGGGATCTGCTGACGGCGCTGCGCGCCACCTTCACTCTCGTTACACTCCATACATGAGCTATATCCCAAGGTCGGAGACTATTTAAGTCATGCGCTTCCATAAGGCTTTGCAGCAACGCTGGCGCGAGCAAGAAACGCTTCTGTGCGTGGGTCTGGATCCGGAACCAGCTGCCTTTCCGGCGCATCTGCAAGGCCGCCGCGACGCAATATTTACCTTTTGCAGCGCTATCGTCGAGGCCACAGCGGATCTGGTTTGTGCATTTAAACCGCAGATCGCACACTTTGCTGCGCTACGTGCCGAAGAAACGCTGGAACGACTTATTGCGCACATCCACGAAAAGCATCCCGGCGTGCCGGTGATTCTGGACGCCAAGCGTGGGGATATTGGCAGTACCTCCAGGCACTACGCAACAGAAGCTTTCGAGCGTTACTGTGCCGATGCGCTCACCTTGAACCCTTACCTGGGGCATGATTCTATCGCGCCCTTTCTGGAACGTGCCGATAAGGGCATTATCCTGCTCTGTCGCACTTCCAATCCGGGGAGTAGCAATTTTCAAACGCTAAACTGCGGTGGTACACCACTTTATCTGCACGTGGCGGAAACAATTGCCCGCGACTGGAACGTACACGGCAACTGTGCGCTGGTTACCGGTGCTACCTGGCCACAAGAACTAGGCCAGATCCGTGCCCGGGTTGGCCCGATGCCCCTTTTGGTGCCTGGTATTGGTGTCCAGGGTGGGGATTTAAACGCCGTGCTGCATTACGGCCTGGACGAAGACCATGCCGGACTCATGATAAGCGCCTCACGCGCCATCGACTACGCAGGCAGCGGCGAGGACTTTGCCGAAGCAGCGCGCCGAGCCGCACGCGACCTGCGTGAGCGTATCAACCGCTATCGCCGGCTATCATGAAAAAACGTGCCGATTAATCGGCACGTGCCGGCATCGGCTGATCCGGAAACATTACCTGGGTAAAACCGAATTTACCAAAATCGGTAATACGCGAGGGATAGAGTCTACCAATCAGGTGATCACATTCATGCTGCACCACGCGAGCATGGAAGCCTTCAGCCTCGCGGTCGATCACTGCACCTTCTGGATCGACACCCTGGTAGCGAATTTGCCGATGGCGGTTCACCGCCCCATGCAGCCCTGGAACAGAAAGACAAGCCTCCCAACCTTCTTCCATATCGGTTGAAAGCGCGGTGATGGTCGGATTGAGCAAGATGGTGCGTGGCACCTCGGGGGCATTGGGATAGCGTTCGGCATGATCAACACCGAAGATCACCAGTTGCATATCCACACCAATCTGTGGTGCAGCCAGTCCCACACCATCGGCAGCGTGCATGGTGTCAAACATATCGGTAATCAAGGCATCCAGTTCAGAGCTACCCAGCATGGTTTCAGGCACGGGGGAGGCCACGCGTAGAATGCGCGGATCACCCATTTTCAGAATCTCGCGAAACATCCAGGCACCTCCTTGAGGCACGCGTTTAAAGTCAGATCATCTTAACAGGGCTTGGCATAGCGTACATGGATGTTTTCAGGAGACGTGTCACACGTCTCATGCCATGGCACGGGCAGCCAGTTATTTTACCGGCACATGCATCTGTCTCAACTGTCTTTCAACTGCTTCTACCGAACAACCACGGGATAAGGGTTTGCCGGCACGGTCAGGCTTAATGCATTGCGTCAGTTTGGGGCGAGGTTGAAGTTGCCGTGATTTGACTAATGGTGCATTAGCCATACTCAAGCGTTGATCACCCTCGGTGGAGGCCTTAAGTGGAGGACCATCTCCTCCGCAGCCTACCGGCACAATAAAGAATATCGTGGAACAATGGATGCGCGTGCCTGCGGGAAGCTGTAGTGTGATGGCTTTTTGGGTCTTTTCCAGCAACCAACGTAGTGCCCTGTCCACCCCGTTTTCGTCTGGGGGTGGGAAATAAGCGGCGAAAACGGAATCTTTACCGCGATAATGGATACCAGCGTCATGCCGCAGTACGTGTTTGTCGCCACCAAGCCATCGCCCTGACCGGTAAGCTCGAGGCGTATGTAACAGCGGTATCAGGACTAACGCACCATCGGGACGATAC
>JAAXIA010000110.1 GCA_012270595.1 Rhodanobacteraceae bacterium
ACAATAACCACTTGGCTCACCAAACGCTGCCTCCATACCACCAGGAACTTGCGCTTGAACCGGCTTACCGCCCAGCAACTGTATGACTCGGCCCAGGAACGCATGGAGTTACGCTGGGTGGCGGGAGCGTGTGGCCAGACGCGCATCCTCGAGCCTTATGCCGAACAGACCCGACGTCCATCCCTTATCGGCTACCTAAACCTGATCTACCCGAACAAGATACAGGTCATCGGCAGCGAAGAACTTAACTACCTTGACGCACTCCGTCCGGACCAGCGCCAGGAGATCATAGGCAAAATTGTTGCCGGCAACCCGGTCGCTCTGATCGTGACTCACGACAAACCCGTGCCCAGCGACCTGAGCGAAATTGCCGAAGAGATTAATCTTCCACTATGGAGCAGCCCCAAACGCAGCCATGAACTGCTGACCTGGCTGCAATATCACCTGGCGCACATGCTGGCACCGCGCTGCACCTTGCACGGGGTATTTCTTGAAGTATTCTCCATCGGTGTGCTGATCACTGGCCCCGCCGGCTCAGGCAAGAGCGAACTGGCTCTGGAACTCATCAGTCGCGGTCACCGACTGGTCGCCGACGACGCACCCGAGTTTTCACTCATTGCTCCCGATGTGATTGATGGCCGTTGCCCGGACATATTGCGCGATCTCCTTGAAGTGCGAGGCCTTGGCATACTCAACGTGCTGGAGATGTTCGGTCACACCGCCGTCAAGCTATCTAAGTACCTACGCCTGATTATCCAGCTCGAACCTTGCCATCCTAACCAGGCGCAGGATGGTCTCACCCGTATCACTGGCGCGACCGGGCACTGTGAACTATTCGGGGTCGCAATACCCACCATCACACTACCGGTAGCGCCTGGGCGTAACCTGGCCGTACTGGTTGAGTCAGCAGTACGCAGCCACATGCTCAAAAGCAAAGGCATCGACCCAGCCAAAACCTTCATGGATCGGCAGGCACACCAAATGCATCGGCTCCCTCCCTGGTAAACGCTTCCATGCCTTCCTCTTACGCTATTTATAAGCCGTTTTCTCATGATAATGCTGACACTATCCACCTGGTCGTGCTCACAGGCATGTCAGGAAGTGGCAAGAGCGTTGCCCTACGCGCACTGGAAGATCTCGAGTTCTACTGCGTGGACAACTTGCCGCCAGCACTGCTGCCACCTTTTCTACGTATCAGCATCGGCCACCCCATAAAGCGTCACCTTATTGCCATCGGTGTGGACGCGCGCAGTTCTGGTGAGGATTTGCAACATATGCCAGACATGCTGTCGGAGCTGACCGGCAAGGGGATAGACGTACATCTGGTCTTCATTGACTGTAGTGACGAGATACTGGTCAGACGTTACTCAGAAACCCGTCGCCGCCACCCCATGGCGCAACAAGGGGTGTCTCTGTCTCAGGCCATCGCTATGGAACGTCAGCTACTGCGTTCTCTGATGCAAATGGCCGAAAAGGTCATTGACACCAGCAAACTGAACGTGCATCAGTTGCGCCAACGCATCACACACGACTACGCACAAGACAACAAGGCGCTAAGATTAATGTTCCAATCCTTCGCATTCAGGAATGGGCTACCACGAGATTCTGATTTTATCTTTGATACACGCTGCTTACCCAATCCACACTGGGAACCGCAGCTGCGCCCTCTTTCCGGCAAGGACGATTCCACCCGTCATTTTCTCGAGGCCCAGCCCATGGTAAGCAAATACCTTGCCGATACCACGCACTGGCTGGAGAACTGGCTGCCGCGCTTTGCACATAGTGACCGCAGCTATATCACCATTTCCCTAGGCTGCACCGGAGGTCGTCATCGCTCGGTGTACCTGGTCGAACGGCTCGCCGCGCACTTCCGTAACCGTTACAGTGATGTCATCAGCTTTCATCGGGAAATCGAATGAACCTGCCGATCCCGGGAAATACAATACCAGCATGAACGTCGGCATACTTTTAATGACCCACGAGGCGATCGGCGAGGCGCTGATCTCAGCCGCGCACCATGTACTTCCAAAACTTCCCCTAAAGCTGGCTGTGGTGACCGTACCCGCGCAGGCTAACCCTGACATCATCCGTAGCCTCGCCGCCCATCATCTACGCGAACTGGATCAAGGAAATGGCGTCCTGGTGCTCACCGATCTCTACGGTGCCACACCATGCAATATTGGACAATCACTCAGCTCACTTGGCGTACAGTTACGATACGTTTCAGGACTTAATTTGCCCATGCTGTTGCGCGTACTCAACTACGCGAAAAAGCCGCTTGACGAACTGGCGGAAATCGCTGCCGCTGGTGGTCGCGGAGGAATTTTTATCGATCATGCTTGAAAAAGAAATTGTCGTTTCCAACAAGCTTGGCCTGCACGCGCGCGCATCTGCCAAGCTGGTACAGCTCGTGCAGCAGTTCAGCTCTACCGTATGGCTAGTAAATCAGTCTCATGAAGTCAACGCGCAGAGCATCATGGGCGTCATGATGCTGGCCGCTGGACTGGGTACAAGACTCACCGTACGCACCCAGGGTGTGGATGAGGATGCCGCACTAAATGCAGTGGTAACACTTTTCGAAGATAAATTCGACGAAGGAGAATAGCTGGCATGAACATAGGCAAGGACTTGTCAGCCAGGGCCTTCACCCTAAAACGTGTGCCCCCTTCTAGCCGTACCAGAAGTTTCTCCCTCGCCCCATATCCCGCTTGCCGCTTTGCTCTGCACAACTGGAGCCGCTTATGAGGCAAACCCTGGCTGGCACCATCGCGGCCAAAGGCATGACCCTAGGTCGTGCCCGATTGCTGCAACATAGTCGTCACCGGGTTGACTATCGCCCATTGCCAGAAAATGAAATCGACGCCGAACTGGGACGACTGCATCGCGCCCTGGATGCCGCCCGACAAGAACTTGGCAAACTACGTAGCAAACTGCATGGCAACCTGGCACGCGAAGTCAATGGGTTCATCGACGCACACCATCTGCTGCTGGATGACCCCGAACTGCTTCGCGCTCTCGAAGAACTGATAAAAACCGGACGCTACCGCTCCGACGCAGCACTTAAGAAACAGCACGACAAACTGACGGCGGTGTTCGACACCATGGACGCCCCCTATCTGCGCGGTCGCAAAGAAGACATTGACCATATCATCGCCCGGGTCATGTCGGCCCTGCACCAGAAAACCCCTCTCGAGGAACGCAAGCTAGCCGCGCGCGTCGGTGAAATTCTCGTTGCCGAAACCATCGGTCCTGCCGATCTGGCACATCTGGTCGGTAACGGCCTGTTTGGCGTGGTCAGCAGCGCCGGTAGTGCCTACTCGCACAGCGCCATTTTGGCTCGCAGCCTGGGAATCCCCATGCTGATCGACGTGATGGATGCCTTATCGGAAATTCATGACAACGACCTGATCTTGCTTGATGCCAAGCACGGTGAAGCAATCATCCATCCCGCCGCACAGGATATGACACGCTACCGCGCCTGGCAACGTGCATCGGTACTGGAAGGTCGCCGTTTACATCTTTTAACCAACGCTCCCACACGGAGTCGTGACGGCATCGACATCAGTTTGTTAAGTAACGCCGAATCTCGCGCCGACATCGCACTGAGTCTGAGCTATGGTGCGGACGGTGTGGGTCTTTATCGCACCGAATTTTTGTTCTTGCGCGGCAAAGCCCCTCCCTCCGAAGAAGAACAATTCCTTGTCTACCGCGACCTGGTATTAGGCATGGGAGGGCTATCGGTAACTATTCGCACCCTGGACGTAGGTGCTGACAAAACCGATACCGCAGGACTCCACCTGCACAATGAAGATAATCCCGCGCTAGGTGTGCGTGGTGTACGCCTGTCACTGCGTTACCCGGCCATCTTCACCACCCAGATTCGCGCCATTTTGCGCGCAGCCTGCTACGGCCCGGTGCGCGTACTGATTCCCATGGTGACCCAGCCGGATGAACTGATCGCCGTACGCACACTGTTCAAACTGGCGCGTGACGAACTTAAACACGAAAACGTCGACCTGCCCGAAAAACTGCCGCTCGGCGCGATGATCGAGGTGCCAGCCGCCGCATTGGGCGTACGCGCCTTGCTCAATCATGCCGACTTTCTCGCCATCGGCACCAATGACCTGGCCCAATACGTCCTTGCTGCAGATCGCGGCAATAACGCGCTAAATGATATTTATAACCCACTGCAACCGGCTTTACTGCGACTGGTCGCCCACGTTATCAGCCACGGTCGCCGCGCCAACAAGCCTGTGAGCCTGTGCGGCGAAATTGGCGGTGATACCCGCTTTACCGGACTACTGCTATCACTGGGCCTTACCCAGTTCAGTATGCATCCAGGTCAATTACTCCAGATACGCGACCGCATTTCCGTACTCAATTATATGGCACTTCGCCGCCATGCCCCAAAGCTGCTGCATGCCCGTACCAGCCAGGAGGTGGAAACACTGCTCACCCACCTCGATCCCGAGGTTTACGGATAATCCAGGCTAAACGTCGTGTTGGTGGATGATCAACGCGTAATATCGGCTATCAGCTCATGCTTTGCTCACGCACCCTCCGGAGCGGCCGCCTTGGTGAACCACTTTATGGCTTCCCTGTCGTTCTCCGGAACGCCTTGAGCTTTTGCTGCGCGTATCAGCCCCAGCATGGCCTGAGCGTCGGCATAACCCAGCTCAGCCGCTCTAGTAAACCACCGCATGGCCTTGTGGTCATCCCTAGGTATTATCTTCCCGCCCTTGTAGTACATCAGGCCCAGTAACATCTGCGCTTTGGCAACTCCTTGCACAGCCGCTCTGGTGAACCACCGCACGGCCTTACGGTCATCCTTCGACACACCGTAGCCGTTGTAATACATCCATCCCAGGCTATATTGCGCTTTGGCAAGCCCTTGCAAGGCCGCCTTGGTGAACCACCGCACGGCATTGCCGTCATCCTTCGACACACCATAGCCGTTGTAGTACATATTGCCCAGGTTGAGCTGCGCGTAAATATCCCCTTGCTCGGCAGATCTGCTAAACCACTTTACGGCCTTCCTGTAGTCCTTCAGCACACCATGACCTTCGTAATACATATTCCCCAGATTGAGCTGCGCGAAGATCCCTCCTTGTTTAGCTGCCTTGGCGAACCACTTTACGGCCTTACTGTAATTTCTCGGTACACCCCTGACCTGCGCGTACATCCACCCTAAGCTATACTGCGCGGTAGCAACGCCTTGCACTGCCGCTTTAGTGAACCACTTGATGGCAGTCTTTTTATTCTTCGGCACACCTTGCCCTTGACGGTACATCACCCCCAGCATTGCCTGCGCCATGTCATAACCCTGCACGGCGGACTTGCCTAGCCACTTCACGGCCTTCCTGTCGTTCTTCGATACACCATTACCCGCGTAGTACATCCACCCCAGGCCATACTGTGCAACAGCATCCCCCTGCTCGGCACGGGATCGACAAGTACGTAATACCTTCGAATTGCTGCCACCAAAAATCACGACACATTGATCCTTGGCAACAACATAAACTGCTTTTTTGCAGTAGGCCATACCTGGCAATCCAAGAAAGACGAACAACCCCCAGTAAAGTCTTCGATTCATTTGCTTTTCCATCGGAGTGCTCCATATGCGTTTCTAACCAGAACCACGCTTTCGCGAAAATGACGCGCGTAAGAAGGCAAAACCCCCTCATGCTACTTTCCTCCCGACATAAGGGGGAGAAAGTGATTGACCAGCACAACCCTAAGCTTCTGCCAACCTGAACAAGTCTCACAAGCTTTAAGAGAGTTTTCCTCTCTCCCTGAGAGTCAACGCCACCTTATCACGCAGGTAGACAGGCAGGACGCTGTGAGCTGCCAGAGCGTGACCTGCACGAAACGCACAAGCAGCCAATGTGGCCACATGACGCGCCTGCGGGTAACGTTCGCCGTCTGCACTGCCAAGCGTTCCCGTAAGGCGTGCACGCAAGGTATTGGCATAAGTGACCCAACCACTACCAACGACCTGCCACATGGGCATGGGTGAGAGCAGCAAATCTTCGGCTCTGCATATGCACTCTTCATCCAGCGTGACTAATGCTCCGCTCTCATGGCGACGGTAACTCGCAGCATAGATCTCACCCATACGGGCATCCATGACTGCTAAAACCGCAGCAGCATCATCGTTTGCCTCTAGCGCCAGCGCATGTAGTGAGGAAACGGTGACCACAGGCCGATCCAACGCCAGGGCCATACCCTGTGCCAGCGATACCGCCAACCGCACACCAGTGAATGCGCCTGGGCCGCGATCCACCGCGATAACATCAAGTGCCTGACGCACCAGGCCTGCTTCAGCCAGCAACGCATCCAGCATCGGCAATACCCGTTCGCTATAGCGACGCGACGCAAGATGATGACGTTCCAGCATGTTTTCGCCGCACATTAGAGCGAGGGAACACGATTCGGTGGCGCTTTCAATAGCTAACAGGTTCATCAGGATATTGTCGCATCCAGGCCGATGGCTGTGCCGACAGATCGTGCGCATTGCATCTGGCTCATGCCATCAAAGCCTGAAAGACTCAGTGTCCACTGCCGTTTTTTGGGCAACAAGCCCATCCCCCGCTACAATAGCGCCTCTGGCATCTGCCCCGCCAGCCTTTTCCCGGCAAGCTAGCATGAGTCTTTTATCTTTCATGGAAAAAAGTTTTAACCCTTCCCAAATCGAAAACACCTGGTATGAGAGCTGGGAATCGAGTGGTGCGTTCAAACCCTCGGGCCATGGCAAACCTTACGGGCTTTTACTGCCGCCACCCAATGTCACCGGTACACTGCACATGGGACATGCGTTCCAGCAAACCTTGATGGATATGCTGGTGCGTTACCATCGTATGCGCGGCATGAACACGCTGTGGCAGGTAGGCATAGACCACGCCGGCATTGCTACGCAGAAAATCGTGGAAAACCAGCTAACAGCAGCCAACCAGAGCCGCCACGATCTGGGGCGTGAAACCTTTGTCAAGCGTGTTTGGCAGTGGAAGGAAACTTCCGGCTCAACCATCACCCACCAGATGCGCCGCCTCGGCGTCGCCGTGGACTGGTCGCGCGAACGCTTCACCATGGATGAAGGCCTGTCTAACGCAGTACGCAAGGTATTTGTGAGCTGGTACCGCGCTGGACTTATCTACCGCGGCAACCGCCTGGTGAACTGGGATCCGGTACTCGGCACGGCAGTTTCTGACCTGGAAGTGGACAACATCGAACGCGATGGTCATATATGGTCGATCCGCTACCCGGTTCTCGGCAGTGATGCATCGCTGATCGTGGCCACAACCCGCCCTGAAACCATGCTGGGCGACACTGCCGTAGCAGTACACCCCGAGGATGAACGCTACACCCATCTTATCGGCCAGACACTGAAGCTTCCCTTGACTGGGCGAACCATCCCGATCATCGCCGATGACTATGTGGACCGCGCTTTTGGCACTGGCTGCGTAAAGATTACCCCTGCGCACGATTTCAACGACTACGCCATCGGCCAGCGGCACCAGTTACCACTGGTCACCATCTTCACGCTGGACGCCAGGATGAATAACAACGCACCGACGGCCTATCGCGGACTGGATCGTTACGAAGCGCGCAAGCACGTACTCGCCGATCTAGAGGCCAGCGGCGCACTGGTGGACACCAGGGCACATAAACTACAGCTTCCGGTAAGCCAGCGTTCAGCGGCCATTATCGAACCCATGCTGACCGATCAGTGGTTTGTCGATCTCACTCGTGAACAACAACCCGATGGTCGTCGCGGGGGGCGTTCAGCCATCACCGAACCAGCCTTGGAGGCCGTGCGCAGTGGCCAGATTCGTTTTGTGCCGGAAAACTGGGCCAGTACCTATACCCAGTGGCTAGAGCACATCCAGGACTGGTGCATCAGTCGTCAGCTCTGGTGGGGGCATCGTATTCCAGCCTGGTATGACGAGCATGGCCAAATTTTTGTCGGCGAGGATGAGGCCGACGCGCGCGCTCATGCCAGCGTGATACCAGTGGGCGCACTACGTCAGGACGAAGATGTACTAGACACCTGGTTTTCTTCGGCGCTATGGCCTTTTTCCACAATGGGCTGGCCAGCGGACAAGCCCGTGCGCGATGCAGGGGGGCAAGTTATCGCGGATTGGTCGCATGACCAGATCTTTCTGCCCAGCGCAGTCATGATTACTGGCTTTGACATCATTTTTTTCTGGGTCGCGCGCATGGTAATGGCAACTCAGTACTTTACCGGTCGGGTACCATTTCGCGAAGTCTACATCAATGCCATTGTGCGCGACGCCGAAGGTCAGAAAATGTCCAAATCCAAGGGTAATACCTTGGATCCGCTGGACCTGATCGACGGCATTGCGCTGGAACCACTCATTGCCAAATCCACACGGAGCCTGCTTCTCCCACAAGTACGGGAAAAGGTGGAAAAGCGCCTATGCAGGGACTACCCCGAAGGCATCAAGGCGATCGGTACCGACGCGCTACGTTTCACCTTCGCGGCGCTAGCCAGCCACAGCCGGAACATTAATTTTGACCTCAAGCGCGCCGAAGGTTACAAGGCATTCTGTAACAAACTGTGGAACGCAGCACGCTTCGTACTGATGAATCTTCCTGAAGAATTCCCAGCAAGCGTGTCCAACACGCCTGTCACCGAAGCTGAACGCTGGATTCTCACCCGCCTGAAGCACACCCTGAACGCGGTGGAAAAGCACTTCGCCGACTACCGTTTTGACCATCTGGCCCAAGCGTTGTATGAGTTCGTATGGAACGAGTACTGCGACTGGTTCCTGGAACTGTCCAAACCCGCCTTGCATGGTAAGGACGCAACAGCAATCCAGTCCACGCGCCACACCCTGATCATAGTGCTCGAAACCGTGCTACGCGCACTCCATCCGGTGATGCCCTTCATCACCGAAGAAATCTGGCAACACCTGGCACCACACCTCGCATTGAGCGAGCAAAGTGTCTATGCACGCCCTTGGCCTCAGGCAAGCAAAATTGCCAGTGACCACGAGGCCAGCGACCAGATCGAATGGTTTAAAGCCGTGCTCTGCGAGATCCGCCGCATGCGCTCGGAACTGCGCATCGCGCCTGGCAAGATCATCCCACTGTGGCTAGCTGGTGGCGATCATAACGACCATGAGCGCGTATCCCGCTTTGCCAAACAAATCGCGTTTCTGGGTCATGCAGATATGCCACAGTGGCTCGCAACCGACCACGACGAACCCACAGCAGCCGTCGCCGTCGTCGGCTCCCTGCGGTTGCTGGTTCCATTGGCCGGATTGATTGACCTTGATACTGAGAAGACCCGCATTGACAAAGAAATCTCCCGGGTCGAAAGCCAAATCAAAAAATGCAAAACTAAACTGGACAATGCCAACTTCGTCACCCATGCTCCCCCACCGGTTGTAACGAAGGAACGCCAACGCATCATGGACTGGAACATCCAGCTCATTGCGCTACGCGAGCAGGCCGACAAGCTCAAGGGTTAATGGGGGTAGCCAGAGCAGTGGCTCACCCTTCCCGCCTTCCTGGTTTATTGATGATCGCGCCAGCAAGACGCACTGAGGCAAAGCTCCGCCGGTGGGCGCGTTTGCGCTCAGCTTAGTTCAAGCGCCATCACAATGGCTTCCTCATATCCATGGTGTGTCCGATAGTAGCGCGCCCGACGGCCTTGTTCGCGAAAGCCCAGCGATGCGTACAAGGCATGCGCGACCAGATTGGATAGTCGCACTTCCAAAAGCACCTGCTGCACCCGATGACGGCGCGCCACCTCCAGCAAAGCTTGCAGCAGGTAATACCCTAGCCCCTGCCCACGCCAATGCGGGTCAATACAGATATTGAGTACATGCGCCTCATTAACCCCGATCAACAGCACGCCATAACCGGTGATAACTTCACCCACGCACACCACCTGGCACAGATAACCCTCGCGTAGACAATCAACAAAAATGCCCTGTGTCCAGGGAAATTCATAAGAAACCATCTCGATAGCAGTAACTACCGGCAAGTCTCTGCGCACCATTGCGCGCATATGTACCGCCGGGTGCCATGCGGTGGCCACGGATTTTAAGCTCCAGCAGGGGGCAGCACGCGTCGCAGTCTGCGCAATGCCTGCCATAGCTGACGCTTGGCACTCGCATCGGCCAGTATCTGTGTTGGCAAGTCCGCTCCCACGATGTCCGCCCGCTGCTTTACTTCCGGCGGGAGGTGGCGCTCCAGAAGATCCGCCGACACCTTTCCAAGGACCAGATAAGCACGCGCGTGAGGGATATCCACCGCCTCTTTCCCGCCCAGCTCAACACGTGTAGCACACGCTAAAGTTAAGCCACAGGCACCAAAAGCCCGGGTGAGCAGTTCCTGCTGACGCGCACTACAGCCTGCCGGTAACACTACTACACAAGCGCTATTGCTCTTGCCTGCAGGCAACACCGGATTCCTCGTGCCCTGCGCGCGAAGCCCCCACTGGGTGATCCCAAGCGCCTTAAGTACACGCACACGGTGCACGGCATTCACGCCATGGACGCGTACGGGACTATTCACGCCGACCCGCACTAAGATGCTGACGTCGCCGTCTGGTCATCCCCACGACGGTAAGTACGGGGCCGGAAAACAGATAAACCGAGAATATCGCCAACAATACCTGTGGCGGATCCA